>NZ_JACALO010000010.1:0-74544 GCF_030328185.1 Empedobacter sp. 225-1
TAAGCCTGCCTGCGCCGATGGTACTGCTATTGCGGGAGAGTAGGTCGTCGCCAGTTTTTATCAAAAGCCTCAAGATTTATTTCTTGAGGCTTTTTTTGTGTTTAGACTTTTTGAGATGTTAGTAATTAGATATTAGAGCTTCACGAAGCTGAAATGCGTTCTTTAGGTCTAAGTTCTCGATACAAAAATCATAGATTTTCAATCGAACTGACGAAGTGTTGAGATTCCTCGATAAACTCACAGAATGAAAGTTTTATTAATGTCTTATGGTTATAACTTAAAACCCGCGTTAGGGATAGTGGTGGAAATCCTTTTGTTTGACGAAGGATTTTGTTTTTAGGTGCTATGTTACTCCAAACAAAAGATTGCAGCGGATAGCCCGACCGAGCGTTAAGGGATTCATATAATTTAATAGGATGCTAGCTGGCGAGGGAACGCCATAAAAAAAGCCCAACCGAAGTTGAGCTATGAGTTATCCAAAATAAAATGAATCTCGATCGTTCAAGAAATTGAAATGTTGACGAGTTTTATCTTGTTGTTCTTTATCAATCTCGAATTGTAAAATTTCTGCATGCTTGTTTATCGTTTCTAAATCTTGGCCTAAGGTATCAAAAAGATGAGAATCTCCTTGATAAACGAGATTATAGCCATCTATACCAGTTCTATTTACGCCTGCGACAAAAGCCATGTTTTCTATTGCTCTTGCTTTTAATAACGAAATCCATGCTTCACGGCGTGCTTTTGGCCAACTGGCATTACAAAGAATCAAATCATATGGATCTTCTTTTGTGTTGCGAATCCAAACCGGAAAACGTAAATCATAACAAACAATTGGTCGAATTTGCCATCCTTTATAATCTATGGTGACAATTTTATCACCTGCAGCGTAAACACCCGCTTCTTTTCCATAACTAAACAAATGTTTCTTGTCGTATATGTAAATAGAGCCGCTTGGACAGACGAAGTAAAAACGATTATAGTAGTTGTTATTCTCGTGTGTAGAAATGCTTCCAGCTATCGCAGAATTCAGTTCTTTAGCTTTATGTTGCATCCATTCGAATGTTTCTCCAAAAGGTTTCTGAGCAATTTTTTCTACATTCATCGAAAATCCTGAAGCAAACATTTCGGGTAACAATATAATATCGGTTTGATGATTGCTTAACAATTTGTCTAAATAGGTTTGATTTGCTTTCGCATCTTCCCATATAACATCGTATTGAATCAATGATATTTTTAGTTTAGTTTGCTTTTCCATTGTTGATAAATTTATGATCTAGTTTTGGATTATTCGAATGATTGATGATGTAATACGTAAAGATAAACATAAAAAATCCGATAAGTGCTCCACCGACTGTATCGATAGCGAAATGGCGCGATAAATAAATTCGACTAATTGCAATACTTGGAAAATGTAAAGCGAAAAAAAGTTGTAACCATCGGTTTTTTTTGAGTAAACACAACATCATCGAGATTATAACGGCTGTTAATGAATGTCCTGATGGAAAAGTTGATGCCATTTGTATCGCGTAATCTTTGACCAAAACGATGTCTATTTTCTTTTGAGTGAAATAGTATCCTGGACGCAAAACTTGTTCAAAATATACATTCTTAAAAAAGACACTTATTGTTGATGCAACAGCACCTGAAACGAATAGGTAATAAAAATATCGTTGTGTTTTTTTCCATAAAAGATAGCCGAGCAAGATGAAAAATAAATAGTAGGTTCCGAAATCTGTATAGAATACAAAGAATTTATCGAAGTAATGATTGCTATATTTATTGAAATGCAAATGCAATTCATCGCGACCAAAATATTGTGTCATGGCAATAGCAGCAAAATTGTAGATAAAAAATACAATAAAAAAGGGCCAAATTCTTAGAAATAAGTCTTTTTGTTGATTCATCGAAAATTATTATTTGTTCAAATTTAGGCAAAAAAAAACTTGACTAAATAGCCAAGTTTTAAAACGTTTTAATATTGTTTAAAAAAAATTATTTTACTTTTTCTACGATAGCTTTGAAAGCTTCTGGGTGGTTCATCGCTAAATCCGCTAAAACTTTACGGTTTAATTCGATACCAGCTTTGTTTGCAGCACCCATAAATTTAGAGTAAGATAATCCATGTAATCTTGCTCCAGCGTTAATTCTTTGAATCCATAACGCACGGAAATTTCTTTTCTTTTGACGTCTATCACGGTAAGCGTAAACTAATCCTTTTTCTACTGCATTTTTAGCAACAGTCCAAACATTTTTTCTTCTTCCGAAATATCCTTTTGCAAGTTTTAAAACTCTTTTTCTTCTAGCTCTTGACGCAACTGCGTTTACTGATCTTGGCATAATTTTAATTTTTTTGTAGTGGGCGAGATTTCTCTGCTTTAAGGCCCAACGACAGGGTTAATAATGAATTAATAAACCAAATAAGAACAAGTTCTTATTTTAATCTTAATTGTTGTTTTACTGAATGAACATCAGCTTGATCCACTAAACCGGTTTGAGTTAAATTTCTCTTTTGTTTAGTTTCCTTTTTTGTTAGGATGTGGCTTTTAAAAGCGTGTTTTCTTTTAATTTTACCTGTTCCTGTTAATTTGAAACGTTTTTTCGCTCCAGATTTTGTTTTTAATTTTGGCATGATTACAAATTATTTAAAATTAAAACGTTTTTATTTTTTTGTAAGATAATGAAACCTAATTATTTCTTAGGTCCCATCATCATAATCATTCTTTTACCTTCAAGTTTTGGCATTTGTTCTACTTTTCCAACATCCTCCAATTCTTGTGCTAAACGTAACAATAAGATTTCTCCTTGATCTTTAAAGATAATAGAACGTCCCTTAAAGAAAACGTATGCTTTTAATTTAGAACCTTCTTCTAAGAAAGATCTTGCATGACGTCTTTTGAATTCGTAATCGTGATCATCTGTTTGAGGACCGAAACGAATTTCTTTAACGACAATTTTCTGTTGTTTAGCTTTAAGCTCTTTTTCTTTTTTCTTTTGTTCGTATAAGAACTTTTTGTACTCTACGACACGACAAACAGGTGGAATGGCTTTTTCACTGATCATAACCAAATCTAAACCTTGTTCTTCTGCAAGTTCTAAAGCTTTAGAAATTGGATATACACCAGGTTCTATACCTTCTCCAACAACGCGTACTTCTTTCGCGTCAATCTTATCATTGATCTTATGTTGATCTTCCTTAATTACTCTGGCTGGACCTCTGCCGCCTTTTCTTCTAATTGCGATAGTTATTCTGTTTTAAATTATTTTAATTTGATTTGTTCTTTCATGAAGTTGATAAACTCTTGAATAGTCATCTCTCCTAAATCACCTTCTCCGTGTCTTCTTACAGAAACTGTACCGTTTTCTGCTTCTTTTTCACCGATGATTAACATGAAAGGAATTTTGCTGATTTCGGCATCACGAATTTTTTTACCAGTTTTCTCATTTCTACTGTCAATCAATCCGTTAATTTCCTCTTCGGCCAGCAAATTTAATACTTTTTCTCCATATTCCACATATTTTTCACTAATTGGTAAAATTGTGAATAAATCTGGTGTTAACCAAAGTGGTAAATTACCTGCTGTATTTTCTAACAAGATAGCAATGAAACGCTCCATAGAGCCAAATGGCGCACGGTGAATCATTACAGGTCTGTGTTTTTCGTTGTCTGCTCCAGTGTAAGTTAAATCAAAACGTTCTGGTAAGTTATAATCCACTTGGATTGTTCCTAATTGCCATTGACGTCCTAATGCATCTTTCACCATAAAGTCTAACTTAGGTCCGTAGAAGGCTGCTTCACCATATTCTACAACTGTTGGTAAACCTTTTTCTTCTGCTGCTGTGATGATGGCTTGCTCAGCTTTTGCCCAGTTTTCGTCAGAACCGATGTATTTTTCTTTGTTTTCGGGATCTCTTAATGAGATTTGAGCCGAATAATTATCAAATCCAAGATTTGTAAATACATAAAGTACTAAATCAATTACTTTTTTGAATTCTTCTAATAATTGATCTGGTGTACAGAACAAGTGAGCATCATCTTGAGTAAATCCACGTACACGTGTTAAACCGTGTAACTCTCCTGATTGTTCGTAACGATAAACTGTACCAAATTCAGCATAACGTTTTGGTAAATCGCGGTACGACCATTGTGACGTTTTATAAATTTCACAGTGGTGAGGACAGTTCATTGGTTTTAACAAGAATTCTTCTCCTTCGTTTGGTGTTTTTATTGGTTGAAAACTATCTGCACCATATTTTGCATAGTGACCAGAAGTTACATACAACTCTTTTTGACCAATGTGTGGAGAGATAACCATTTCGTATCCCATTTTTTGTTGCTCTTTTAATAAGAAGTTTTCTAATTTTCTTCTTAAAGCAGCTCCTTTTGGTAACCAAAGTGGTAAACCTGCACCAACTTTTTCAGAGAAAGCAAATAAACCTAATTCTTTCCCTAATTTACGGTGATCACGTTTTTTAGCTTCTTCTAATAACTCAAGATATTCTGTTAAATCTTTTTGTTTTGGAAATGTGATACCATAAACACGCGTTAACATTTTATTTTTCTCGTCGCCACGCCAATATGCACCCGCAACATTCAATATTTTAGCAGCTTTTACAATTCCCGTATTTGGAATGTGTCCACCACGACATAAATCTGTAAAGTTATCATGTGTACAGAATGTGATTTCTCCGTCTGTTAAGTTAGAGATTAATTCTGTTTTGTACTCGTTGTCTTTATATGTTTCTAACGCTTCAGCTTTTGAAACTGAATATAATTTGAATTCAGCTTTTTTCTTTGCATTCTCTAACATTGCTTTTTCAACTTTCGCAAAATCAGCTTCTGTAAATTTATCTTCCCCAAAATCAACATCATAATAGAAACCTTTATCAATTGCAGGTCCGATTGTTAATTTAGCGTTTGGATAAAACTCAACAATAGCTTGTGCTAATAAGTGAGCAGACGAATGCCAAAAAGCTTTTTTACCCATTTCATCGTTCCAGGTTAACAATTTGATCGTTGCATCTGTGGTGATTGGGGTTGTTGTTTCAACTTGTTTATCGTTTACTATAGCCGAAATGACATTACGTGCTAAACCTTCACTAATGCTAAGCGCTACATCCATAGGTGTTACGCCACTCTCATACTGTCTTACACTTCCATCTGGAAGAGAAATGTTTATCATCTTACTTTTAGAATTTGTACTAAGATGCAAAAATACGAATTTTCTGTAAGTTGACGAAATTTTTAAAGGGTTGATTTTGATTAAAATATTATCGTTTGGGATTAATGAATTTATAACTGATAAACCAGATAGCTACACAAAATAAAAAATCAAAAAGGTAAATGAAAATATTTTCTCGAATACTATTTCTAAACAAGTTTTGATGAATAGAGTATGGAATTAAATTAAAAAATCCAGGACGTGTAATTAGAGCATAAAGAATTAAACTAATTAAGGTTGGAATAATAAATTTTTCATCAATAAGTAAATTAGAAATATTATTTCTTTATAAATTTTAAAACTTCGTTTGACTCTTTTGTTTTTATGTAATAAACTCCTGAAGCTAAGGCTTGACAATCAATTGTGATGCTCGATTGATTATTTAGTGGTACAGGTTGTACCAATTGACCAACTGAATTGTAAATAAAAAGCGTATTGTTTTGAGCGTTCAATCGAGATTTATCAATACCAATTGTAATTTTTTCATTTGTTATCGTAGATGATTGTAACCAAATAAAAGGTTTTGAGTCAATTGTTTTTGTGTTTAAACTTTCGTGTATTTTAAATTGCGCTACAACAGGCAAATGATCACTCATATTGTATAAATTATTTCGCAATGTTTGTGAGTAAATCCCCGTACAATCGGGATCTTTTACGTCTTTGTCCAAACAATTTCCATTATTTCCGTAGGCTTTATAACTATCGTTTACATAAGATAAACGTGTGCTGTTCTTGAAATTATCGCTCATCATAATAAAATCAAAACGATCATCTAATCCACCGCCTGCTCCTGCGTTAGTGCCGCTACCAAAACCGACGTTTGAAACACGAGTGCTCTGAGTATGTAAATAACTAAAATCCGGATTGTTTTGCCATTTCCCTGGTGCATTTAAGGGATCTACCATCAAAATAGCATTTTCAGGGTTTAAAATTTCTTGATAAGCTGGTTCTGATGAATTATAAAAATTAAAATCACCCGCAAAAAGTACATAGGTATTGGGTTGTGTTAAATTTTTTAATGATTTTGTTACTTCTTGTACCATTTCCAAACGCATTTGACGATTAGCAGGTCCTGTACTCGATTTTAAATGAGCTACAAAAACTTCTAAATGAATAGGATCGTTGGACGTTGTATTCAATTGAAAAGAATATTGATTGATATCGCGGTAGACTGTTGGGATTCGTTGCTGGTTGACCAATGTTAATTTACGTGTATTATAAAAAACCATTGTTTGCAAGGGATCATCTAATTTGGTTGTATCCGCAACAAAAAGCGCGCGCGCAAATTTGTCAGGTTGATTTTGCAACGAGGTATTTAGAATTAAATCAGCACCATTTTCTGTTACCAATTCACAAATCATAAATAAATCAGGTTTGTAGTCGTCTAAAATATCTCTTAAAATCAATTGACGATTTTGAGGGAGTGAAACCGGAAATTTAAACACATTATAAAACATGGTATTTAATGTTTCCTGAGAAAAAGTAGTAACCGAAAGTATTAAAAATAGAAAGCGTAATATTTTTTTCATATCAAAATGATTATCGTTTAACAAATCAACTATTATAACATCTGAAAACGGATATTGACCGATGTTAAGAATGTAGTAAATATATTGATTTTCAATTTAATAAGCAAGTCGATTGTAACAGAAAGTAATTTATGTATATTACAAAAAAAATCCAGTTTCGTTTAGAAACTGGATTTTTGAAATATTTTTAAGTTCGTGCTCGTTTAAAATAGAGAAATAAAGTCAGTAATCCGAAAACGATATTCGGAATCCATGAGGCGATAAATGGGGAAACATATCCTTTTTCGGAAAATGTAGAAGTTGTTTGCGAAAAGAAAATGTACACAAACGCTAACGAAATACCAACGGCTAAGTTGATTCCGATTCCTCCACGTCGTTTTTTAGATGAAAGTGATAAAGCTAAAATCGTTAAAATAATTGTAGAAAAAGGAACACTCAGACGATTGTTTAATTCGTTTTGATAGGTGTTAACATTGGCAGAACCTTTTGCTTTTTGTTTCTGAATAAATTCATTTAGCTCAAAAGTATTCATTGTTTCTGCAACATATTCTTCTGGTAAAATTTCGTCAGGCGAAGCGGGCAATTTTATATTTGTATTGGGTTCGTACGTTAATTTTTCAGTATGATCTTTGTTTATTTCTCTTGTATAAACACTTATCAATGCATATGTAGAATCTTTGTCGTTCCAATTAAAACTTGAGGCAATGATTTGTTTTTTTAATTCAGTTGAATCAAATTTTTGGTAGACAAAAGAACTTCCTAATTTTTCTGTTCTATCATAACTATCCACAAAAACATATTCTTTTGGCGAAATTTGTGAACCTATGCGTTGCCTTTTGTAATATTCTTCCTTTTTTGAGTTGCTGAGCATATGAACATACTCATATTTATTTTTCTTGATATTAGCCCATGGCAAAACAATGTTTCCAACAACCAAGGCTGAGATTGCCAAAAATATAGCTACCCAAACATATGGAAGGGTAAATCGATAAAAACTAATTCCACCCGAAAGCACACCTACAATTTCAGTTTGCATTGTTAACCGTGAAGTAAAATAGATCACGGAGATGAAAACAGCAATGGGTAAAAAGGTGTTAATAATCCAAATTGACCAATAGGGGTAAAATTGAGTTAATGCCGAATAAGCAGTGGATCCACTATCATTAATACGTCCTAATTTTTGACTAAGATCGACAATTACAGCGATGGTAGACAAAATCAAGACCATGAAGATAAAGGTTCCGATAAAGTTTCGGATGATGTATTTATCAATTATTTTCAAACTACAGACGTTGTTTTAGTTGTGGCACAATTTGTTCTTTCCATTGAGCGAAATCTCCTGCTAATATATGCTCTCTTGCAACTCTTACCAAATCTAAATAAAAGGCAAGGTTATGAACTGATGCAATTTGTTTTCCTAAAGATTCTTGTGCATTAAATAAATGACGAACATAGGCTTTTGTGTAATAACTATCCACATAGCTCGTTCCACTTTCGTCTAATGGTTCAAAACAATCTTTCCATTTTGCGTTTTTCATATTCATAACACCATTCCATGTAAATAACATACCGTTACGTGCATTACGCGTAGGCATTACACAGTCGAACATATCAACTCCAAGTGCAATACATTCGATAATATTCCAAGGCGTCCCAACTCCCATTAAATAACGAGGTTTGTCTTGAGGAAGAATTTCTGTTACGATATCTGTCATTTCGTACATAACAGGTTCTGGTTCACCAACAGATAAACCACCAATTGCATTTCCTTCTGCACCGAAATCGGCAATGTATTTTGCAGACTCTTGTCGCAACTCTTTGAAATCGTTTCCTTGTACAATTGGGAAAAGCGTTTGTTTGTGATCGTAATATTCAGGATTATTATTCAACCAAGTTCTACAACGCTCCAACCAACGATGTGTCACATGCATGGCACGTTTTGCATCGTGATATTTGGCAGGAATTCCTGTTAATTCATCAAAAGCCATAAAGATATCTGCACCGATGTAACGCTGGATTTCCATAGATTTTTCAGGTGTAAACATATGATAAGAACCATCAATATGCGATTTGAAACGTACACCTTCTTCGGATTTCTTACGACTTGTCGACAAAGAGTAGACTTGGAATCCTCCTGAATCTGTCAAAATTGGTTTTTGCCAATTCATAAATTGATGCAATCCGCCTGCTTTGTGTAAAATATCAGTTCCTGGTCGTAAATACAAATGATACGTATTTCCAAGAATGATTTGGGCTTTAATATCTTCTTCTAACTCACGTTGGTGAACAGATTTTACTGTACCAACTGTACCAACAGGCATGAAAATAGGTGTTTGAATTTTACCATGATCGGTTTCTACAACTCCAGCTCTTGCCTTTGAAAATTCGTCTTTTTTATCGATTGAAAATTTCATAGTGTGCAAAGATATTAATTGTTTAGCTTGTTGCGAGTTGGTTTCGAAAAAAATAACAAAAAAATAAGGATAAAGTTTGCTTTACCCTTATGTAGAAATTTTATGAAATGATTATTTTGTAAAACGTAACGACATTTTGCGGTCAGAAGCTCTTTCTTCATCAGAAGCTGTTTCTGCCACTGTTGCAAACTCTTCTCCGTAACCTTCAGCAGAAACAACTTGCGCACCAACACCACGTTTAGCTAATTCAGCTTTTAAGTAATCAGCTCTTTTTTGAGAGATCTCTTTGTTTTTCGCATCATCACCAACTTTATCCGTGTAAGCACCAAGTTTTATTTTTGCGTTAGGATATTTTTTCAAAATAGCTGTAACATTATCTAATTGTACTTCCGAACCCGCTTCTAATTGATCAGTTTTGCCAAAAACAAAATTCACATTATCAAAGTTAAACCATTTATCTTTTAATTGATCTTCTGTTAAATTAGCAAATTCTGGCATTTTGATAAATTTGATAATTTGATCTTCTAAACCATTTGCATATCCTGATAAGGCAATTCCGTCTAAGTCGATTGTTGATAATTCTTTTGTAGTTTCAATACTGTCTGTACTAAAAATCGCACTATCCGTGATTACTTCTGTATCTGTTGTTACATTTTTATCTTCGTCTTTGCAATACTTCAACAAGAAAAATGCAGCTAAACCTAAAATAATTAGAGGGATTATCCATTTCCAAAATCCGCCACCGCTATTATTTTCGTTATGATTATGAGAAGAATGTATAGGTTCAACAAAAGGTTTTTCTTCTGGTTTAACCGTATCTTTAACTTCAGCAAAAGCATCTTTAATTTTTTCTTTGGCAGACTCTACTGTTTCTGTAGCGGTTTCAGAAATATTGGGTTTATCGGTAAAGAAAGATCCTAAACCTAATGCACCAAGTCCTAATCCTGCAGGGATTAAACCTACTATTTTATCTTTCATTCCAGCTAATTGTGAGAAGAAATCACGTTCTGTCAAATTATTAAACTCAGCTTCTTTTCCTATTGAGCCGAATGTTGTTAAAGCGGTTAAGTCCAATAATTTTGATGAAGAAGCTGTTGAAATACCTGCAAACTCTGCCACTTTCGCAATAATAGGTTGTGTATTATTTCCTAAAAGAGTAGCGATTATACTAATTAAGTTATCTGGTGTTTCTTGTGTTGTTGAGATATTGGATAATCCTCGCGAAGCACCAAAAGATTTGATTGCATGAAATAATCCGTTGGTAGAACTACCTTTATCCACTAAGCTTCCTAACAAAATAGGCAAATAAGCACTCATTGCTTTTGAAATTCCAGTATCGCTTTCGCCTAATTCTGATGAAACTTTCGAGATTAAATTTGGGTTAATGTACCCTTTTACTAAATCAATAATGTTCATAGTTTTCGATTTTTTTAATTATAGTTTTTTTGTTGTTGTAATTAGTTGTTTACCAATATTGTACCAATGTTCATGATGGTTAAAAATAGTTAAAAAAAGTGATAATTTTTATATTTTTTTGAAAAGATGTAAGATTGGAATTAATTTTATCAACTAATTTGACAATAAATAAGACAATGCAAGAAGAAGACAAAGTGGATAGTTTAAAAGATGTGATTGAAACGCCATTTAAAGATTTAGAATATATCACCAATATCTTAATCACAAAAGGTTCTGAAATAGGTTGGAGCTTGGTTTCTGCTATTTTAACTTTAACCATCGGTTTTTGGATATCAACAAAACTGAAAAACCTTATTGAAAAAAGAATGATAGCGCGTAATGTTGATTTGTCTATTCGTTCGTTCTTAGTACCAATCATTAATATCTTTTTTAAAGTTATCATCTTAATGTTCGTTGTAGATCGATTGGGACTAAATGCTTCGGGATTGATTGCTGCACTTGGTGGAGTTGGTTTGGCAGTTGGTTTAGCTTTACAAGGTTCTTTATCAAATTTTGCGGCAGGAATACTCATCATTATTTTCAAACCATTCAAAGTTGGAGATTATGTTGTTTCGCAAGGACATGAGGGAACAGTAGAATCGATTAATATATTGAATACCGTTTTAGCAACTGCAAAAGGTCAAATTATTACATTGCCAAATGGTAATTTATTTAATAATCCAATCATCAATTATTCGGTCAAAGAATACCGTCGGTTAGATGTAAATGTAGGTATTTCGTATGATGACGATTTTGACAAAGCTCGTCAAGTATTATTAGATGTTTTAGATAAAAATGAGTTGGTTGATGATGCACAATCAAAAACCGTAGAAATTTTAGAATTTGCTGATAGTAGCGTTAATTTAGCCATACGTTGTTATGTTAAAAATAGCGATTATTGGACCGCTTATTGGCAGTTGTATCGAGCAGTGAAATATGCTTTAGATGATCATCATATTTCAATTCCTTATCCTCATACGGAAATGGTTTTTAAAAATGAAGCCAATTCACCTACAAATCCATTAGAAAACAAAGAATAATGAAGTATTTTTTGATTATATTTTTAATTCTTTCTTCTGTGCAAATAAGTGCACAGAAGAAAGAATTAATTGATCAGCATCTTAACTCAGATTTCTACTCGACTCAATTTACAGGATTCTATTTGTATGATCCAATAACAAATGAAGAATTGTATAATTACAATGGGAACAAGTTTTTTATTCCTGCTTCTAACACCAAAATCTTCACCCTTTATACAGCGATGAAGATGTTGAATGATTCGATTCCTGCGTTTAAATATCAATTAATTAACGATGAATTACATGTACAAGGGACTGGAGATCCAACATTTTTGCACCCAAAATATAAAAATACACGAGCAGTAGACTTTTTGAAAAATAATGGATCTAAACTTATCTTTCATTGGAATAATTTTGATGAAGAATCTTTTTTACCAGGATGGACTTGGGATGATTTTAGAAAAGATTATTCACCAGAAAGAAGTCAGTTCCCGATTCATGAAAACTTAGTGTCTATTTCTAAAAACGGGAATTCCATCAAAACATTTCCTACTTATTTCGAAGAATTAACAGAAATTAGAGAAATGCCAGAACCAAGGAGTTTTTATGATAATAAATTTTATATCAGCAACAAAAAACGTTCAGCAAAAGTACCCTTTATTGTAAATGAAACGGTAATCGAAAAATCATTGTCGCAAATTTTGGGTAAACCAGTTGATATGGTCAAATCGCCAATGGCAAGAGAAGCAAAAGTTTTTTACAGTCAGAAGTCAGATGATGTTTACCGCGAAATGATGGAGAATAGTGATAATTTTTTGGCAGAACATTTATTGATTTTAGCTTCGAGTACATTACCAGGGAAATTAAGTGCTGCAGAAATTATAGCGTATGCAAAGCAAAACTTATTAAAAGAGTTGAAACAGCAACCCGAATGGTTTGATGGTTCTGGTTTGTCGCGTTACAATTTGTTTACACCGCAAAGTTTTTCACAAGTTTTAGAAAAAATGTATAACGAATTTCCAGAAGAACGTTTGTTTTCTATTTTCCCAATTGGAGGTAAAACTGGAACTATAAAAAATAGATACAGAGATACGATGCAACCCTATATTTACGCTAAAACAGGAACATTAAGTAATAATGTAACGTTGAGTGGTTATTTGAAAACTAAATCTGGTCGAACACTTATTTTTAGTTTAATGAATAATAATTCAGTTAAAAATTTATCGTGGATCAGAAATGAGAATGAAAAACTCTTAAGAATTGTGAGAGATCATTATTAAAAGTTTTCACAATAAAAAAGCCTTTCGTACTCGGAAGGCTTTTGATTTATTAGAAAGACATTTTTACGGTGTCGTTATTTCTTGTTAACATTTTTGTGTCTTTTTTGTTTTTAATATCAAACGTCACAATATTTTGTTGGTCACTAAAAACATCAGTTAACAAAGCTACTTTTAACTCTATTGTGTTAATGTCAGATATTTTTTCAAACTTAAAGAAAACTCGTGTCGATTTATCATTTACTTGATAACCGTAATACGAAGTCCCCAACGCTTTTCCATTTACTTTGACATCAACTTTACTGTTTACATAAGCTTTTAACTTATTTTCAAAGTTCGATTTATTCGAAACATCTGCACCAACAGCTTTTTCCAATTGATTGGTAAAAGTACGTGCGGTTATATTGAGCGTTCCTGTTTCTTGTTCGTAATCAACCTTGATATTCGCTGTGTGGAAATCCTGTGCGCTTAGGTTAAATGTGACAAAAACCAAAAGCAAAGAGAATAGATATTTTATATAGTTCATTTTATTACTTAGTTTGTACAAATCTCTTTCAAATCGAATGCCAAATATTCTTAAAATTGAAAAGTATATTTGCTCGACTTGTTTTATAACGGATTTAGAATAAAAAAATTATGAATTTTTTAAAAAATAAAAAGAGTACTAATTACTTAATACTCTTTTTATAAATTTATTCTAAACGATTAAGCAAACCAAACGTGGTAAGGAATTCTGCTTAAAATACAAACCAATCCGATGATAGCAAAAATTGCTACACTCATAGGTACGGTTGTCGAACGTTTTAATTTTGCATTTGCAATTGTTATAAAAACAACCCCAGCAATCATCATCATTGGGTGCTCTACGAATGTTAATCTTAAAGCAGAATCAGACATAATATTTGATGGTTCTAAGGCAGAAAACATCATAATATAATAGACTAATCCAATTAACAATTGTACGTGAAATGTAATCGTCGTAAATAATCCGATTTTCTTGATTGTAGCGTTGGTGTCTTTTTTCGAAATTGCGTAAATTAATGTTGAAATCACAAAGATAACGCCCATCAAAATCACAAGATAAGCCCATCCACTATGAAATTGTTTGATAAAATCCATTTTTCTAATTTTAGTTTTTCATTACAAAAATAACAAACCTTTTAACATAAATACTATTTGTTGAGATTTATGTGTTGTTAGAACAGTTTTTTAGATTAAGCAAAATCTCGTAATTTCGCGCAAAATATATCCGAAATGGGAAAAGATAAAATCAGAAGATTTAACGAAAATAAAACTTTTCAGAATGTTGTTCAACCAACACGAGAGGAAGCGATCAATAATTTTGCATTAAAAGGAAATTGGAACAAGGATTTTTTTAAAAATGATCATCCAATTGTTTTAGAACTTGGTTGTGGAAAAGGAGAATATACTGTTGCAATGGCGCGTCGTGACAAAGATCGTAATTTTATCGGAGTAGATATTAAAGGTTCAAGATTTTGGCGTGGAGCAAAAACATGTTTAGATGAAGGAATTGAAAACGCTGGATTTCTTAGAACACAAATCGAAATTATCGACCATCTTTTTGCTGAAAATGAAGTGAGCGAAATTTGGATTACTTTCCCAGATCCACAAATTAAATTCAGAAGAACAAAACATCGTTTAACTGATCCCGAGTTTTTGAGACGTTACAACAAGATTTTGAAACCAGATGGAACAGTTAATTTGAAAACAGATTCTGAGTTTTTACATGGTTACACACATGGTGTTATTCATATCGAAGGACACGAAGTGATTCGTTCTACACACGATGTTTATCACCCAGACCATTCGGATATACCAGAAATAGTGACAGCTGTACAAACTTATTATGAATCGAAATTTTTGGAAGAAGGTAAAAAGATTACCTATATAAAGTTCCAATTAAAATATTAATGAAGAATCCATCGAAAGATGGATTTTTTTTATTTATAAAAAAGGATAAATAATTATTCAACTATATTTGTCTACACACTAATATGATATTATGAAAAATAAACTTTTATTCCTTTCTCCTCTTTTGTTGAATGGATTTTTTTCCTTCGCACAAATCAAACCAGATTTTATTTATGCGACAATGGAAACAGAACATGCGTTAATCTTACAAAGAAATCAACCAGATTCTATTCAGATTTTATCTTCAAAAGATAATCTTTCAGCAATTTATTTTCATCCAGCGATTACAGAAGATTTGAAAGAGAAATTTGCACATGGAAATGGTTATATTTTTCAATCTTCAAAAAAAGAAGCGTTGCAAGCAATTCAACCAATCGTTTTTCAAAAAAATGAACCATTTACTTATACCGTAACTGAACAAGATTTTATAACTAAAGCATTAAATGATGTTGATGTAAAAGAAATTGAAAAGACGATTTTATTATTAGAAGGTTTCAAAACACGTTATCACACGCGTCAAGAAGCTAACGATGCCATTCTGAAAATAAAAGAAGTTTGGGAGCAAATGATTGTAGAAGCAGGTAGAACTGATGTTGTGGTGAAAATTGTGGATCATGTCAATACACCAATGAAATCATTGATATTAACCATTAATGGGGACGAAAAAAAAGACGAATATGTGATAATTGGTGGACATGCTGATTCGACTATAGGATGGAGTGGCGATCAATCTTTTGCGCCAGGAGCCGATGATAACGCATCGGGTATTGCTACGATTACAGAAGTTTTGCGTGTTTTGTTAAAAAACAACTTTAAGCCACAACGTACCACAGAAATCATGGCGTATGCAGCTGAAGAAATTGGTTTAGTAGGTTCGGGAGAAATCGCTAAGCAATATGCAACGGATCAAAAAAATGTAATTGGTTATGTACAGTTTGATATGACGAATTACAAAGGATCAGCAAAAGATATTGTATTAATGACAGATGCGTATTGTGATGCTAATCTGAACTCGTTTTTGATGCAATTGATGGACGAGTACAATCAATCAGGTATGCATCAATTTACGTATGATACGTCAAAATGTGGTTATGGATGTTCGGATCACGCAAGTTGGGCGAATAATGGTTATGCAGCAACATTGCCTTTTGAATCAAAAATGAATGAAGATAACCCTTATATTCATTCTATAAACGATACTTATGCATCAATGGGAAGTACATCTACACATGCTGCTAAGTTCACGAAATTAGGAATCGAATATATTGTAGAAGCGGCGAAACAAACAGAGAAATTAGGAACTGAATCGATAGAAAAAGAAACATCTAAAATTTATATCACAGATAAAACGTTAAATTATCAAGTGAATTTTAAATCAGCAATTTCGGTAAAAATTATTGATGCAAATGGACGAACTATAAAAAAAATGAATGCTGAGCATTCGAAAGGAAGTGTAAATTTGTCTAATCTCTCAACAGGATTTTATATAGCTACAATTTCCGATAATCAAGGAAATTCTATTTCACATAAATTTGTATTGAAGTAAATTCAACAAAATAAAAAACAAAAAGCAAGCTGAATTCAGCTTGCTTTCTATTTTTGAAATTTATTTAAATTTTAATCATTCAAACTTTGTAAGTAAGAAACCCAACCTAACGTTTGGTATTCTTTAGCAGCCGTTTTTACATCAGCAGCTTTGTAAATTCCACGACCAACAATCATAAAATCGGTATGGTAATTTTTGAAAACCAATTCTGGTGTATTATACTGTTGTCCTTTGCTATCTCCAGTCGAAGAAATATTAACACCAGGCGTAAACAATAACAAGTTATCAGGAATTTGGCGTTGAGCAACTGCACCCAAAACATTACCCGATTGTTCTGAAACATTGATTGCTTTCGTGAAGTAATAATCATCTGTTAATGTTCCTTTCGAAGACATTTCTACAATTGTAATTACGCCAGTGTTTTCGAAAACTTTCAACGATTCTAAACCTCCAATTGGATGAACAGTTACTAAATCTGCCCAATCAGAAATTTTGTAAATCGATTTCTTAAATTGTAATTCTTGTGTATTTCCGATATCTCCAAACTTGCGATCTTCGAATAATAAGAATTCTTTTTCGCGTGCGATTTTTTTCAATTCAACGATTAAGTTATCCGAAAAATCTTGAATAATATCTGAATGTAATTTTAACGCAACAACATGATCACCAACTTTTCCTGCGAAATCAATAATTTCATCAGAAGTAATCAAATCAGCAGAAGCAATCAAGTTTGATTGTTTTTTAAGCGCTAATTCTACCAAACGTTTTCCAACAGGATGAACAATTTTTTTGTTCTCCAATGCAATACGTTGTTTTGCAGGTACCGCTTCAGCAGGTAAAGCTAAAAAGTCTTTGATTTTTTTCGCCTCATCATCTGTCAAGCGATGGTATTTATGTAAAATATCAATTACTTCGTGAATAGTGAATAATGTCTTCACATTGTAACCTTGTTCTTTTAATTTTTCAGAACCACCTTGTGCTCGATCCAAAACAACAACCAAATCTTTTACACGTAAACCTTCACGTTCAACTTGATCAATTGTTTCTAATAAAGATTGTCCAGATGTAATTACATCTTCTACTAAAAGACAAGATTGTCCTTCGGAAAAAACACCTTCTACCATACGTTTAGTTCCATATCCTTTGTTTTCTTTACGTTTGATAATCAAAGGAATATTCGATGTTAAACTCATTGTAGTCGCCATTGGTAATGCTGCGTAAGGCACACCACAAATCAAATCGTAGTCAACATCTTCTACTAAATCTAATAAGTTGTTTGCTAAAGTTTTTAATAATTGTGGACTTGAAGCCAAAGGTCTTAAATCGACATAGAAAGGAGATTCTATACCACTTTTTAAAGTGAAATTTCCAAATTTTATAATTCCCAGCTCGTAAGCTTTCAATAAAAAATCTTCTCTTGGTTGCATTTGTGTAATGTTTGAGCAAAGTTAATAGCTTTTTGAGTGATTTATTGCATTTTAAGCCAAATTAATTTTTAGATGTATAAAAATTGAATATTTATACTGATTTGATTTATAATTTGTTCTAAAAGTGAAAAATTATAAATTTTAAAGGAAATTAGTAATTAACCTTTT
The DNA here is from genome assembly GCF_030328185.1 of Empedobacter sp. 225-1. NCBI lineage: Bacteria > Pseudomonadati > Bacteroidota > Flavobacteriia > Flavobacteriales > Weeksellaceae > Empedobacter > Empedobacter sp. 225-1. The sequence continues at coordinate 17,987 of NZ_JACALO010000010.1, forward strand.
GAAATTTTTCTAACGTATTTCTATATCGATTTTATCATCTCATCAATTTTAGTTCGTCAGTTTGAGTGTTTAAAATGATGAATCATCTTTTTAAACGTTTCGATAACTTGACGAATTGCTTTAATACCTCTTACTTCTCCATACAATTTTCTTTTCTATCGAAACTAAAATCACTTGAGGTGATGTATTGTCATTTTTAACTTTCTTCATCTTTCAACCAAATCTTCATAAAATAACTTTATTTTTGAGTTTTATAAACAAACACAAAGTGAAAAAATATATCCTTGCAAGTTTTGCATTAGTCAGTGCATTAGCATCAGCACAAGAAAGTCCATTCAAATTCAAAGAGTTGGTTAATAATTCGGCACTTCCAGTTATTTCGCAAGGAAAAACAGGAACATGTTGGTCATTTTCTACGGTCTCTTTTTTAGAGTCGGAAGTGAAACGTATAACGGGTAAAAAAGTCGATTTATCAGAGATGTACAATGTTCGTTTTACGTATCCAGTAAAAGCGTATAATTATGTTTATCGCCAAGGGAAAGCTCAATTTAGCGAAGGTGGATTATCACATGATGTATTGAACTCTGTTCGCAAAAATGGTTTAGTTCCAAACGAAGTGTACGCAGGTTTTACAGTTGGCACAGAAACTAAACATAACCATGAATTACTGGTAAAAGAATTAAAAACAGATTTAGATTCGATTGTAAAGAATCCAAAAAAATACTTAACAACTGATTGGAAAAATAATTTCGATCAAAAATTAAATCAAAAATTAGGTGTTCCTCCAACAGTATTTAAATTCGAAGGAAAAGAATATACACCACAGGAATTTGCGAAATTCTTAAAAATTAATCCAGACGATTATGTTACACTTACATCGTTTCAACAAGCACCGTATTATTCTCAATTTATTTTACAAGTGCCAGATAATTTCTCGAATGGTTCGTACTACAATTTGCCATTAGATGAATACATGAAAGTGTTAGATGAAGCGTTATACAATGGATTTACTGCTGCATTTGATACAGATGTTTCAGAAAAAACGTTTTCTAAAAAGCATGGTTTAGCCGTTTGGCCTTCAGAAGGTTTAGAATCTGATTATTTTGTGGAAATTTTGCCAGAAAAATGGGTTTCTGCAGAAGAACGTCAAGCAGCTTTCGAGGATTTGTCAACACAAGATGACCATTTGATGCATATCACAGGAATTTTAAGAGATCAATTAGGAAATCAATATTATGATGTGAAAAATTCTTGGGGAACAGAAAATTTAGGAAATAATGGACATATTTACATGTCTAAACCTTTTTTTAGAATGAAATCAATTGCTTTTACAGTACACAAAGATGCTTTGTCAGAAAAGGTAAAGAAGCAATTAGGAATAAAATAATAATACACAAAACGATAAAATGAAGACATTAGAACAAGCGATAGAAAAGTTAGAGCATAAGGGTTATTTGGATATAGAAATTCCGAAAGGAACCGATTTAGTTGCAGAGATTAATAAATTACGCAAAGAAAAAAATGCAGTAATTTTAGCGCATTATTATCAATCGGGTGAAATTCAGGATTTAGCAGATCATTTAGGCGATTCGTTGCAATTAGCTCGAGCAGCAGCTAAAACAGAAGCTGATATGATTGTTTTTTGTGGTGTTCATTTTATGGCAGAAGCTGCGAAGATTCTTAATCCTTCAAAAAAAGTTGTTCTTCCAGATACAAAAGCAGGTTGTTCGTTGGCAGATTCTTGTTCGGCAGAAGGTTTGCGTGGCTTGCGAGAGCAACATCCAAATGCGATTGTGGTAAGTTATATCAATTGTGATGCAGGTGTTAAAGCGGAATCAGATATTATTGTGACTTCTTCTAATGCTGAAGCGATTATCAATTCGTTGCCAGAAGATCAAGAGATTATTTTTGCACCAGACCGTAATTTAGGGCGTTATTTAAATCAGGTTTGTAAGCGTAACATGATTTTATGGGATGGCGCTTGTATCGTTCATGAGGCTTTTTCGTTGGAAAGAATTGCGCAACAAATGGCAGAAAATCCAAATGCAAAATTAATTGCTCATCCAGAAGCGCAAGAAGATTTATTGAAATTTGCTCATTTTATTGGTTCAACTTCTCGTTTGTTGGATTATGTGGTAGAAAATGAAGCGACAGAATTTATCGTAGCGACAGAAGAAGGAATTTTACATGAGATGCAAAAATTAGCACCTAATAAGAAGTTGATTCCAGCTTTGGTTCAAGATGAATCGTGTAATTGTTCTGAGTGTTTTTATATGAAATTATCAACGTTAGAAAAGTTGTATTTGTGTATGAAATATGAACTACCAGAAATACAAATTGAAGAAAGTTTGCGTATAAAAGCATTGGCTTCGATTAATCGTATGTTAGATTTATCAGAAAAAATCAAATAATGGCTATACAAGATGTTTTGGTCATTGGTTCTGGAATTGCAGGATTATCGTATGCACTAAAAATTGCAATCAAATATCCTGATGCCAAAATTACCATTGTAACCAAAGCAAATAAAGACGAAACCAATACAAAATATGCGCAGGGAGGCGTGGCTGTTGTCAGCGATTTCGAGAATGATAGTTTCGAGAAACATATTCAGGATACGCTTCGTGCAGGTGATGGACTTTGCAAATTAGAAGCGGTTGAGGTAGTTGTAAAAGAGGCGCCAGACCGCATTAACGAAATTATTGATTGGGGCGTTCGATTTGATAAAAACAAGGAAGGTATTTATGATTTAGGTCGCGAAGGAGGACACACCGAAAACCGAATTGTACACCACAAAGATGTAACAGGTTGGGAAATTGAACGTGCGATGTTAGAAGCAATCAAAGAATATCCAAATATTCAAATTCTTACCCACCATTTTGTAGTTGATTTGATAACAGAACATCACTTGAATCGAGATTTAGCAGACCAAACAACATGTTTTGGAGCTTATATTTTAGATTTAAATACAGATAAAGTCGAACGTCATTTAGCCAAAGTAACCTTATTAGCAACAGGTGGAGTAGGGCATGTTTATAAAAACACCACGAATCCTATTATCGCAACTGGGGATGGAATTGGTTTGGCTCGTCGCGCGAAAGCAACCGTCTCAGGGATGCAATTTATTCAGTTTCATCCAACAGCTTTTTACAGCGAATTTGACGGACAATTGTTTTTAATTTCGGAAGCGGTACGTGGATTTGGAGCGAAATTACGCACAAAAGATGGCGAATTATTTATGCATAAATACGATGAACGAGAAGAATTAGCTTCGCGTGATATCGTTGCTCGCGCAATCGATAATGAAATGAAATTACGCGGAGACGACTATGTTTACATTGATTGCCGTCATTTAAATAGAGAAAAATTCTTGGAACATTTCCCTAATATTTACGAAAAATGTAAATCCGAAGGTTATGATATGTTTACAGAATTAGTTCCTGTGGTTCCGGCTTCGCATTATTTATGCGGCGGAATTGATGTCGATTTAGATGGTAAAACATCAATAGAGAATTTGTTTGCGGTTGGCGAATGTTCAAATACAGGATTGCATGGCGCAAATCGTTTGGCTTCAAATTCGTTGTTAGAAGCAATGGTTTTTGGACATCGTGCAGCGTTGAATACTATCGAAAAACTAAACCAAAATAATTTCTCTATTCAGAATTTTAACTTTCCAGAATGGAACGAAGAAGGAATGAAAGTACAAGAGGAGTTGGTGTTGATTTCGTATCTGCGCAAACAACTACAAGCGATGATGAGCGAGTTGGTTGGAATAGTTCGTAGCGATGCACGTCTTAAAATTGCTCAAAGTCGTATTTTAGAAATTGAAAAAATGGTCAAAGAAATTTATTATTTCACGATTATTTCGCCTAAATTATTAGAACTTCGAAATTTGGTTGATGTGGCATATTTAATTATCGAACAAAGTACCAATCAAAAAGAAAATCGAGGAACTTTTTATAACAAAGATTTTAATTAAATGAAGAACTTTTGGTTGATAATTCCGCTTCTATTTTCAAGTTTAGTATTCTCTCAAACAAAAAAGAAGGATAACGAAAAGCCAAATTTAACAGTTGTTGATGCGAATACGATACCTGTTTATTTTGGTTGCGAAAATCTCAAAGAAAAAAGTGAGTTACAAGCTTGTTTGAGTAAAAATTTGAGTGAAGATATACAAGCTCAAATCGCTTACTTTTCGAATATCGCAGATTATTTACATATCGAATCTGTGCAATCTAAAATTGGATTTATCATCAATGAAGAAGGTCGGTTCTCTGAGGTAAATATAGGTGGAGCTAATCCGATTTTTAACAGTGTTGCACATGCAAGTTTGGTTTTACTAAACAATAAAATGGATCGAAATAATCTAAAAATAGAACCTGCTCGTGATCATAAAAATAAAGCTGTTCGGATGAGGTATAATTTGCCTTTACGCTTTATGTTGGAAGAACAGAATAACGAGTTTGAGAAATTCCCTTCAGCGAATCGCGTGTTGTTTACTTTAAAAACCTCAGAAGAAGAAATTGAAGTTCGTATTGATAAAGATTTTAATTTGAAGACGTATGGAAAAGCTGGGAATCGTGAATATTATTTGGGACGATTCTCTAATTTATTCGAAATGGCTGCGGTAGATCCTTATGCAACAGCTTTTGATGCGGCTTTTAAATCTGGCGTAATTGATATTACAAAAGGTATAATTGAAGACAAGGAATACAAACTTCAAATCAAAAACTTTTTTGATAATGATCCTTCCGCACAAGTGTTGATTACGGTTGTACGTGAAGAAAACGGAACTTGGGCCGAATATTATGAGTATAAAACCAAGAAAGATTTTAATCAATCAAAATTTGCATCCTTAACTTATAGATAATGAATTTACCTACATATATTACAAACGAAAAATTACAAACATTTATTCGTCAGGCTTTTTTAGAAGACGTTGGCGATGGTGATCATTCAACTTTAGCATGTGTTCCCTACGATTCTATGCAAGAAGCAGAATTGAAAGTGAAAGACAACGGCATAATTGCTGGAATAGAATTAGCGAAAATTATTTTTGCCACATTTGATCCTTCATTGAAAATCGAATTTTACAAAAATGACGGAGATAGCGTAAGCTTTGGAGATGTAGCGTTTAAGGTGAAAGGTTCTTCGCAATCAATCTTAACGTGTGAAAGATTGGTGTTAAATTGCATGCAGCGTATGTCAGGAATAGCAACTTATGCACACGAAATGATGGAGTTGGTGAAAGGAACAAATGCGAAAATTTTGGATACAAGAAAAACAACACCTAATTTCCGAATGATTGAAAAATGGGCCGTTAAAATTGGAGGTGCAGAAAATCACCGTTTTGGATTGTATGATATGGTGATGTTAAAAGATAATCATGTTGATTTTTGTGGAACTATTACAAAAGCGGTTGCCCAAACAAAAGATTATTTAGCTAAACATCATTTGCATCTAAAAATAGAAGTAGAAACGCGCAACATGGATGAGGTGAAAGAAGCTTTAGAAGCGAATGTTGATTTTATCATGTTAGACAATTTTGACCTCGAAACTTTGAAAGAAGCTGTTATCTATATAAATGGAAAAACAAAAACAGAAGCTTCGGGAGGAATTACAAAAGACTCTGTGCGTGCTATTGCAGAAACTGGAGTAGATTTTATCTCGTCTGGTGCAATTATTCATTCAGCTCCAAATTTTGATTTGAGTTTGAAAGCGGTTAAGTAATGAATTTTTACCATCACGTCATACCAATCTTATGTTTATTGTAAAGTGATAACAGAAAAATTTAACAATTTCAAGATTTGTTTTCCTTCATTTTATTTTTGATAGTTAAAGGATAGATATTTGGATTGATTTAATTTTTAAAATTCATTTATAATATAAAAGCGACGACATCTATTTAAATGATAAAGTTTTAAAATTAACAAACATTATCAATACTGGTTCTAAATAAGGAATTTTGTGTTGTTTTTGAAGCTGATTTATGAAAAATAATCTAAAAATTGGCGATTTAAATGTTAAAAATTAACATTTTACTTATGTTAATTTTTTATAAATTTTTAAAATATTTTTAAAAATACATAGAATTGCTTCGTTTGAATTAATAAATCATAATATTTTACTTATTTATATTGATGTTTTGATAATTTTTGAATATTTTAGTCAATAAATATTTAAAAATTTACCATAATTTAACAATAATCTCATTAAAAGTGCAGAACTTTGCAAAAGTAAACTTTTAAACTATTTCAAAAGATGAGGTTAAACTCAACTAAGCTTTTACTTGTAGGAGCTTTTGCCTTAATGGCATCATTATCTTTCGCCCAAGTTGTTGAACCAACAGATTCTACAAAGGTTGAACAGGACGAAAACGTATCTTTAGGAGAAACATTAATCATTGGTAAAGGAGTAATCGATATCGTTGAAGATCGTAAAACTCCGGTAGCTGTTTCTACAATTAGTAAAGCTTCAATTGAAGATAAAGCGGTAGGAAATGTAGATTTTCCAGAAATCTTTGCTACAACACCATCAGTTTATGTTTCTGGACAAGCAGGAGGGTTTGGTGATTCTCAAATGTTTTTACGAGGATTTAGTAGTCAAAATACGGCTTATTTATTAAACGGACAGCCTATTAACGGGATGGAAGATGGTAACTTGTATTGGTCTAATTGGTCTGCAATGACTGAGGTGGCAAATGCAGTTCAAATTCAACGTGGTTTAGGATCTTCTAAATTAGCTATTTCTTCTGTTGGTGGTACTGTAAATATGGTTACCAGAGCGACAGATAAAAAACAAGGTGGTTTTGTAAGATTTAATACGGGTAACGATAGTTACATGAGTGCGACAATTTCTTATAACACAGGAATGAAAGGTAAATGGGGAGCATCGTTCTTATTTAACCAAACATCTATGCATAGATCTTGGGCGCAAGGGACAAGTGCTAATTCGCAAGCCTATTTTGTTTCTGTAGGTTATAAACCAAATGATCGTCATAACATTAACTTTATGATTTTTGGTGCGCCACAAGAACATGGTCAAAACTATTCAACAAAAAGTGAAAAGCAGTGGGCTGAAGCTGAAAAGTACGGCTATGGCAAAAAGTATAATACAACTTATGGCTATTTAAACGGTAAAGGAGAAAATCTAAGAACTAACTTTTACCACAAGCCGGTAGCTAACTTAAACTGGGACTGGACAATTAATGAGAATATGAACTTGTCTACAGTACTTTATGCTTCAACAGGGACAGGAGGAGGAACTTCTGGTGTTGGTAGAGCTTCAAGTACGTTAAAAAATGGATTAGTTGATTTTGATTTAATTCAAGGTAACAATATGTTAGATCCAGATGGAATTGGAAATAACGGAGGTAAAGATATTAACGGAGTTAACAATGTATCAAATGGTGCAATTCGTACTTCGGTAAATAACCATTTTTGGTATGGAGGAGTAACAAATTTAAACTTTGATACTAAAACTGGGTGGAACTTCAACTTAGGTGCTGACGTTCGTTTTTACCAAGGAAATCACTTCCAGCAAATGAGTAATTTATTTGGACTAAAAGGATGGTCAGAAGTTAACAAATCAAATGGTCAAACAGTTGTTGTAACAGAAACTTTTGGAACTAATCCTTGGTCAGCATTATTCAAATCAGCTAAAAAAGGACAAAGAATATCAAGAGATTATTCTGAGGATATTAACTACCAAGGAGCTTTTGGACAAGTTGAATATTCTAATGAGATCTTTACAGTATTCGGTCAAGGAGCAATCTCTAATCAATTCTACCAAAAATTTGATACTTGGAATTATGGAGGTGTAGAAGAAGCTTCTAAAAAAGTAAACAAAACAGGGTGGAATGTTAAAGGAGGTTTGTCTGTTAACATTAACGATGAAAATACTGTTTTTGCAAACGCAGGACGTTACTCTCGTCAACCATTCTTAGATAATGTATTCGAATATAATAAAGTTGATTTACGTGAGCCAAATGTAGAGAACGAGGAAATTACAGGTTTCGAAGTTGGTTACAAGTATGAAACAAGAAACTTAAGAGTAAACATTAACGCTTACCATACAAAATGGGGGAACCGTTTCTTAGGTATGTCTGGATCAATAATGCAACCAGATAATACAACTAGACCAATTTATACAGCTTATACTGATATTGCTCAAATACATAAAGGTATTGAAATTGATTTTGATGCTAAAGTTTCTCAAGCATTCAGCTTATATGGATTCGCATCTTACGGTGATTGGAAATATGACGGAGAAACTCCATTCGAATCTATGTACACAGATGATGATACAATTTTCGAGAAAGGGAATGTTGATTTAACAGGAACATATATCGGAGAGGCAGCTCAATTTACATTTGGTATGGGAACAAAAGTTAACTTCACAAGAAACTTATATTGGGATGTAGATTTTATGTACAATGCTCGTGCATATGGACAAGTGAATCCAGAAGATGTTGTTAAAAGCGCATTAAAAGGAGAAGTTTATCAAGCAGAAAAAATCTCACCTTTTGCTCGTGTTAACACTGGAGTAGCTTATGAGTTTAAATTTGGTAAGCAAAAAATCAAATTTAGAGGAAATGTACGTAACTTATTCAATGATCAATATGTAAGTAGAATTGATAGAAATGGATACGGATATGCAGTAGGTAGAACTTGGAATGCAGGTGTTACTTATAGCTTCTAATAAGAATTAATATTTCTTAACATATTCAAGCGGACTTAGTTTTAAGTCCGCTTTTTTATTGATATTTGATAATTAGACGGTTGACTTAAAAAGATAAAATAAATAAATATTTATTTAAAACAATTCTAAATAAATATTTTTTAAGAATAATTATTCATTTAATAATGAATTAATATGCGTTTGAAACTTTTTAACTATTATTGATAAAATATGTAACGTTACACTATTTTAATTAATATATAATTTTTAATAAAATTAATGGTGTGTAATTATTATATTGATAAAATAGTTAAGTTTTAAATGAGTTATAAGAAAAAAAGGATTTTATCTTATAATTATTCTTAATTAACATAAGGTTTATAACCATTTTAACATATATACACCTCAACTTTGCAAAAGTAAACTTTTAAACTATTTCATAAGATGAGGTTAAATTCAGTTAAGCTTTTATTAGTAGGAGCTTTCGCCTTAACGGCATCATTATCTTTCGCTCAAGTTGTTGAACCAACAGATTCTACAAAGGTTGAACAGGACGAAAATGTATCTTTAAGTGAAACATTAATCATTGGTAAAGGTGTAATTGATGTAGCAGAAGCTCGTAAGACTCCTGTTGCTTCTACAGTTATTACAAGAGAAGAAATCCTTGATAAAGGAGTTGGAAATGTAGAGTTTCCAGAATTATTAAAAAATTCTCCATCTATTTATGTTGCAGATCAAGCTTCAGGTTTTGGTGATGCAAAAATGTACATGAGAGGTTTTGATCAATCAAATACAGCTTTCTTATTGAATGGACAACCAATCAATGGGATGGATAACGGTAGTTTATATTGGTCAAACTGGCAATCAGTTTCTGATATTGCAAATCTAATTGATTCTCAACGTGGTTTAGGATCATCTAAATTAGCTATTTCTTCAGTAGGAGGAACTGTAAATATTATAACAAAAGCTACAGATAAAAAAGAAGGAGGTTTTGTACGTTACTTAGCTGGTAACGATTCTTATCAAAAACAAACTATTGGTTATAATACAGGAATGAAAGGTAAATGGGGTGCTTCATTTATGTTTGATAACTGGTCTGCTCACAGAAGTTTTGCTCGAGGAACTGAAGGTAAAGGACAATCTTACTTTGTTTCTGTAGGTTTCAAACCAAATGAACGCCATACATTCAACTTTATGATTTTTGGTGCTCCACAAGAACATGGTCAGAACTATTCTAAACCAATGGAGACAAAGTATCGTAATATTAAAGTTGATGGGGTAAATAAGAGTATTATTGCAACTCCAGGTTATGATATCACAGGTCGTATAGGTAACTCTAATTACGGTTTTTACAATGGAGAAGCTTTATCTGCAAAAACAAATTATTATCACAAACCAGTAGCTAATTTAAACTGGGATTTCTCTATCAATGAAAACTTATCATTATCTACAGTTGTTTATGCATCTACTGGTACTGGAGGAGGAACAACTCTTTTAGGTAATGGTCCTGGTTATACAGATGGTGGATATACCGCAAATGGAGATATTAATTGGGATGTATTAGCTGCTAAAAATAAAGAATTATCAAACGGAATTTCGAATGGAAATAATGGTTCTGTTTTAGCGTCTTCTGTTAATAATCACTTTTGGTATGGTGGAGTTTCAAATTTAACGTTCGATACGAAAAAAGGATTTACATTTAATGTTGGTACAGATATTCGTTTTTATCAAGGAGAACATTACCAACAGTTAAATAATTTATTAGGAGCTTCTGGACGTACTGCATCTAATGCTCAACGTTCAAAGGATTATGTTGTTTCTAAAACATATAGTTCTAGTCCATGGGGGGCATTATTTAATAGAGCTGATCGTAGTGAGAGAGTTGGCTTTGATAATTCTGAAAGAATTAATTACCAAGGTTTCTTTGGTCAAGCAGAATTTTCAAACGAATTATTCTCTGTATTTTTTCAAGGAGCTTTATCTTGGCAAGAATATGAAAAATATGACAACTGGAATTATACTGCAGAAAAAGCAAAAGAAGCAGGAGTTAAATTTAAAAACGGAAAAGCTTACTCTGGCGAGCATACACAAATCGGTTATAATTTAAAAGCTGGTGCTTCTATTAACATGAACAAAGAGAATAGTTTATTTGTTAATGTTGGTAAATTTTCTCGTCAACCTTATTTAAATAATATTTTTGTTCGTAATACTGTAAATTATATTGATACAGGTATTAATAATGAAATTTTACAAAGTATTGAAGCTGGTTACCGTTACAAATCTCGTACATTACGTGTAAATGTTAACGCATATTATACAGAGTGGGATAATCGTTCTATGACATACAATGGTTCTGATTTTGTTGATAGTAATGGAGATAATCACAATAGTGTACGTTTTATCGCGACAGGTTTATCAGAAGTTCACAAAGGTATCGAAGTAGATTTTGATGCTAAAGTAACACGTGATTGGTCTATTACAGGATATGCTTCAACAGGAGATTGGAAATACAAAGGTAAATATAATTTCCAAGTGCAAGATACTGATACGCAAGAGTTGGTACCAGGATATGAAAACAAAACTGACGAATTAAATGCGTATGTAGGAAATGCAGCTCAATTTACATTTGGTATGGGAACTAAAGTAAAAGTAACAAAAGCTTTATCTTTCGATACTAACTTTAACTACTATGCACGTGTTTTTGAAAATGTAGATTTAATTGATGCAACTAAAGCTTCTATTGCTGGAGAAGAATATGTAAATGTGCCTATTCGTCCTTATGCAATCGTTGATTTAGGAATGTCTTATAAATTCAAGATTACAAATAGTCAATCTATTAAATTTAGAGGAAACATCAAAAACTTATTCAATGATCAATACATTTCTCGTAAAGATAACTACGGTTACTTCTGGGGGAATGGAAGAACTTGGAATGCAGGTGTTACTTACAATTTCTAAGAAATATAACATTTCATTATCATAACAAAAAGACGAACGCATGCAGTTCGTCTTTTTTTTGTGTTTACCTTTGATAAAATTTTAAATTAAAAATGATTCAACCCGATTTTCTAAAAGAAGGTGATAAAATAGCAATTGTTGCGCCAGCAAAACGAATGTTACAAGGCGAATTAGACGAAGCAATAGCGTTAATAAAATCGTGGAAATTAGTTCCAGTGCTTGGGAAAAATATTTATGCTGAATATGATTTCGGATACAAATATGGAGGAACAGATGAAGTAAGAACCGAAGATTTTCAGTGGGCATTAGATGATGTTGAGATCAAAGCAATTTGGTGTGCTCGTGGTGGATATGGTTCTGTAAAAATTATTGATGAATTAGATTTAACGAACTTTAAAAAACATCCAAAATGGATTATAGGTTATTCAGATATTACTGTTTTTCATAATCATTTTAATCGTTTAGGATTTCAGACATTACATGGTGTTACAGCGAAGAAATTAGCTAATACTACTTATCATCCTACATCTTATCAAAGTGTTTATGAAGCATTGTTTGGACATGAAATTAATTATGAAATTCAATCACATTCATCTAATAATTTAGGCGAAGTAAATGGAGAATTAATTGGAGGGAATTTGTCTATTGTTTATTCTCTTTTAGGAAGTGAATCTGCAATTTCAAATCCTTCTGAAAAAATTTTATTTTTGGAAGATTGGTTCGAGAATTGGTATGCTGTTGATCGTATGTTAATGAATTTGAAACGAAATGGAATCTTAAATCAAGTAAAAGGAATTATTCTTGGAAGTTTTACACATATGGATACCGAAGAAGAAAATGCCGAAAACTATAATCTTCCTTTTGATCCTAAAACGTATGAAGTGATTCATAGTTTTACAAAAAATCTTAATGTTCCTGTAGTTTATGGCTTTCCAGCTGGACATACAGGTCATAATGTAGCATTAAAAATGGGTGCAAAAGTTCATCTAAATGTTACCTCAAATAATGTAAATTTGTATTTTATAGATTAAATATATGAAACAAGATAGTTTAACAGTGATAAGTCACCCATTAGTAAAAGCTAAAATTACGCAAATGCGTGACAAGAACACGACAACAAAAGAGTTTGGTGAATTAGTTGACGAAATTTCTGGCTTGATGTGTTACGAAATTACACGTAACATAGAGCTTGAAGAAGTTGAAGTGGAGACGCCAATTACCAAAACAATCGGTTACAAATTAAAAGGAAATGATATGGCGATTGTTCCTATTTTGCGTGCTGGGCTGGGAATGGTAAAAGGAATTCATCAATTAATTCCTACTGCAAAAGTAGGTCATATTGGTCTTTATCGTGATCACGATACACTACAACCAGTTGAGTATTTATGTAAACTTCCGTCAGATTTAAGTTCGCGCGATGTTATTTTGGTTGATCCAATGTTAGCAACAGGAGGTTCTGCAATCAAAGCAATCGAAATTTTAAAAGATAAAGGAGCAAAATCTGTTCGTTTAGCTTGTTTAGTTGGTTGTCCAGAAGGTGTAGAAGCTGTTCAGAATGTTTATCCAGAAGTTCCTATTTTCTTGGCTGCCTTAGATGAGAAACTAAATGAAAACGGTTACATCGTACCTGGTTTGGGTGACGCTGGAGATCGTTTATATGGAACAATGTAAATATCTTCGATGAGTAATAGTTACGATTTCGGAAAAGAAGCAGAAGATTTTGCAGTGAAGTATTTAACCGAAAAAGGGTATAAAATTTTAGCAAAAAACTACTTTTTTAGAAAAGCTGAAATCGATATTATTGCACAAACTGAAAATGAAATTATTATTGTAGAAGTAAAAGCGAGAACGTCAAATTACATTTCAGAACCTGAAACTGCAGTTAATGCAAAGAAAAAGAAGTTGTTAATTCTTGCTGCAGATGATTTTATTCAGAAAAATAATTTTATTTGTGAAGTTAGATTTGATATTTTAGCACTTTTAAAAATACAACAATCTTGGAGCGTTAATCATATCCAAAATGCATTCGACGCTTCAGAAATATAATCAACTTATATGGAGGTAATTATGAGTCTTTTTGACTTTATTATGCATATCGACCAGCATTTAGCAGAGTTTGCGAATGAATATGGTTTATGGCTTTATGCAATTTTATTTTTAATCATTTTTGTAGAAACAGGTGTGGTTGTAATGCCATTTTTACCTGGTGATTCGTTGTTGTTTGCGGCAGGTATGTTAGCGGCACAAGAAACAAATGATATGAATGTCTGGATAATGATTGCGATTCTATTGGTGGCTGCGATACTCGGCGATACCTTGAATTATACAATTGGTAAAAAGGTTGGATACAAAGCAACTAAAGTTAAAATTTTTGGTAAAAACTTTATTCAAGAAGAACATATAGAAAAAACCCACCAATTTTACGAAAAGTATGGTTCTAAAACCATTGTCATTGCACGTTTTGTTCCAATCGTAAGAACTTTAGCGCCTTTCGTTGCAGGAATTGGTCGAATGGGCTATTCAATTTTCTTAACTTATAATGTAATTGGAGCTATCCTATGGGTTGTAGGATTAGCACTTATAGGTTACTTCTTAGGAAATATAGAATGGATTCAAAATAATTTCTCAAAAGTAATTTTGGGAATTACAATTGCGTCTGTTCTTCCAATCTTTATAGAAATTATAAAAGAAAAGTTCGGTAAAAAAACACTATCAGAACAAAAATAAAAATGAACATATAACTCGACTTCGGTCGAGTTTTTTTATACCTTTAAATCATGGAAATTTTAGATTATTTACTGCATATCGATAAATATTTAGAAACCATTTTGAATGATTATCAACATTGGTTTTACTTGATTTTATTTCTCTTAATATTTATCGAAACAGGTTTGGTTGTCATGCCTTTTTTACCTGGCGATTCGCTTTTATTTGCAGCAGGGATGTTAGCTGCGGCTTTTCCAGCTCAACTCAATATTTATATCGTATTAGGTTTACTTTGGATCGCGGCAATTGCAGGCGACACAGTCAATTATACGATTGGGAAAACCTTAGGAACGAAATTAGTCACAGCTAAAATTTTCGGTAAACGAATTATTAAAGATTCAGCCATTCAAAAGACAGAAGATTTTTTCACCAAGTACGGTTCAAAAACTATCGTAATTGCACGTTTTGTTCCGATTGTACGAACGTTAGCTCCTTTTGTTGCGGGGGTTTCTAAAATGCATTACGGCACATTTATCAAGTATAATGTTGTAGGAGGAAGTGTTTGGGTTTTTGGAATTACCTTGGCTGGTTATTTTTTAGGAACAATTCCTTTTATCAAAAACAATTTTGAGATTGTTGTAATGTTGATTATTGTGTTCTCATTATTTCCTATCATAATTGAATTTTTAAAAGAAAAAAGTAAGAAATAAATTTGTATCTTAATTCTTCCAATAATAAACACAAATTTATGAAAAACGTTTTCACTCTTTTTTATTTCTTTATTTCAGTTGTTCTATTTGCGCAAGAGGGCTATCCTACGCCTCCAAAATCGGTAAACAGATTGTTTTATATTCAGCACAACGATAATAAGAATACGTTTGTATACGATGCATCTTTTTCTGCTAAAGGGTTATTAAATGAGAATGAACCTGTCGATATTTATCGAATTTTATACGCAGAAAATGGAGAAAAAAAACCTTTAACTTCTATTCAAAAAAAATTAGCTTACGGATTAGAGATCATAAAAAAGGAAAAGAATGTTTATCAGTTAAGTTTAGTGTCATATCCAATTCAAAAATTAATCTTAAAGCTTGATAATGAAAATAAACCAATTGTTCAAACAACTGTTAATAACAAGTTGATAACCTTAAATAGAGTTTTCTTGAAACAGAAAAAAGGAACAGCTGGTCTTTCAGTTAAATTAGAATATATCTTGTTTTATGGAAAAGATAAAAACGGAAAATCTATACAAGAGAAAATTGTTCTCTAAAAAAATCTTCATAAATTAGGTTTTCAAAGACAATTTAACATCAGTATGATTGAAATAAAAGAGGTGAAATCACGAAAAGAAATGAAAAAATTTGTCGATTTACCTTTTGAAGTGTATAAAGGAAATCCGTATTGGGTTCCAACTTTAAAGAAAGATGAATTAGCCAGTTTTGATCCAGCTAATACTATCTTCAAAACTGTAGAAGCGAAGTTTTTCTTGGCTTATAAAGGTGAAGAAGTTGTAGGTCGAATTGTTTCGATTATTAATTGGACAGAAGTGAAAGAGTTACAAAAGGCAAAGATTCGTTTCGGCTGGTTAGTTTTTAAAGATGATATTAACATTTTGAAAGCGTTGTTAACAACTGTTGAAAACATAGCGAAGGAAAAGGAATTGACTTATATAGAGGGTCCTATGGGATTTTCGAATATGGATAAAGCAGGTTTATTAACAGAAGGTTTTGATAAAATCGCAACATTAATAGGTCTTTATAATTACGAATATTATCCCAACTATTTACAACAATTAGGTTATCAACCAAGAGCAGAATGGTTAGAATATTCGATTGATATAGCAAATTTGGCCTCAGTAAAAAAGATGGATAAGCTATGCGAAATGCTCAAAAAGAGATATGAAATAGATACATACCAATTCAACTCTATTGATGAAATGTTGCCTTATGTAGACGAAATGTTCGATTTGTTGAATGTAACCTATGCAGAATTACAAAGTTTTGTTCCAATCGAAAAATACCAAGTTGAACATTATAAAAAGAAATATTTGAAGTTTATTCATCCCGATTTTATTTCTTGTGTCAAAGATAAAAATAACAAAATGATTGCGTTTGCGATTACAATGCCATCTTTTTCAAAAGCTTTTCAGAAAACGAAAGGAAAATTATTTCCGTTTGGTTGGTGGCATTTGATGCAAGCTCAAAAAAAGAATGATCATGTCGAATTTTATTTAATTGGAATTGATCCTCATTATCAAAATAAAGGTGTAAATGCATTGATTTTTAAAGAACTTTATGACCGCTTTATAGCAAGAGGAATTAAGACTTTAGAAACAAACCCTCTGCTTGAAGAAAACATAAAAGTGCAGCAATTATGGAAGAATTTTGATCCAATTGTTCACAAACGTAGAAAAACGTTTTACAAAAATATAGAAGCATAACTTAATTGTTGGAATTTAAATTCTAACCATTTTTAATTACAACACATTGCCTTGTTATTATAAGTATATTTTTTAAAATACAGCAAAGTAAATTAATACGATAATAATGATGACGACTATAATAAATTCAAAAATAGGAATTGTTCTACCTCCAGATTTTAAATTTCTTTTTCTTTTCGAATACATACCAAACCAACTTATAACCAAATAATGAGCTAAATTTAAGAAATTTATCAAAAATGATGATAAAACAATAAACCATAAAAAAAGACTTTAAACAATTTGTTTAAAGTCTTTTTAGTTGTACGGGCGGAGAGACTCGAACTCTCACACCTTGCGGCACTAGATCCTAAGTCTAGCGTGTCTACCAATTCCACCACGCCCGCTTAAATCTCACTGATTTGGATTGCAAATATACACAAGTTTTCTTTCTAACAAAATTTAGAAATAAAATTTTTTTAATCTTTTTTTACATTCTAAATTTGTACAAAGCTTTTACAAAAATGGAAATTACAGGAAGAATTAAAAAAGTATTTGAAACTCAAAATATTACTGCAAGTTTCAAGAAAAGAGAATTCGTTGTTACAACGCAAGAACAATATCCACAAGATATTATAATTGAGTTTACACAAGATAAGACAGATGTATTGAATGCTTACCAACCTGGTGATGAAGTGAAAGTTTCTATCAACATTCGTGGTCGTGAGTGGATTAATCCAGAAGGTGTAGCAAGATATTTCAATACAATCCAAGCATGGAGAATTGAAAATATGGCAAATGTTGCTCCTCAAACTCCTCAGGGATACGATAATTTTCCGCCAGCTCCTCCAGTAGAAACTTTTTCTAACGGAGATGACGATGATTTACCATTCTAAGGAAAATAAAACATCAATTCATACTAAACGTGTTCTTTATTGGGCACGTTTTTTTAATTTTAAATAAATTTTAGACAAAACAATATGTATTGGTTAAGCACTGATTTAATCTTTCCTGATTACGACGAAGTAAATGCCGAAGGAATTATAGCTATTGGAGGAGATCTTTCACCAGAACGTCTAATTTTGGCTTATCAGAAAGGAATATTCCCTTGGTTCAATGAAGATGATCCAATTATTTGGTGGTTTCCGCATGATCGGTTTGTGTTGTTTCCCGAAAATTTACATGTTTCGAAATCAATGAAGAAAGTTTTTCGGGATCAAACCTTTACGTATACAGAAAATAAAGCTTTCAGAGAAGTGATTACAAATTGTTCTGAAGCTTATAGAAAAGGGCAAGATGGTACGTGGATTACAACTGAAATGATTGAAGCGTATTGTAAATTACACGAAATGGGAATCGCAAAAAGTATAGAAGTTTGGCAAAATGATGAATTAGTGGGAGGTTTCTATGGAATAGAGATGGGTAACGTTTTTTGTGGAGAAAGTATGTTTGCAAAAGTTAGTAATGCATCTAAAGCTGGATTTATACAATTTGTTGCTAAATATCACAAGAAATATGAGTTGATCGATTGCCAAGTGTACACCCAACATTTGGCAAGTTTGGGAGCGATGGAAATTCCGAGCGATGTTTTTTTAGAATATTTAGAACCATAAAAAAATCCGACAAATGAATTAATAGTCGGATTTTTTTAGGTGATGAATCTATTTATTTCGTGAAATAGATGGGATATTTTAAGTTTTTGAAATCATTTAGATCTGCATTTAAAGATCCAACTAATAATCCCGCTCTAATTTTTAGTGGAACTAAGTTGTTATCATCAGAAATCCACATCGTAACCGATTCAGATTCTTTAAAGATTCGTCCCGATTGTACATAAGGTCGAATTTTGATGGCAGATATTTTACCGAATTTTGTTTTTAAGGTTTCGCGTCCCAAAACTTTCAATCTAAATTTTAATGTTTCGTCACCAAGAAAGATATTTTCGTTCAAATAATCGCCTGTTTTTAATTTAGAATGATCTGCATTACGCAAGCTATAAAAAGCCGATAATAAATCTTGTGCGTCGTACGGAATTGTTTCGGTTGTTATTTTCCCGTCGCGTTTATTTTCTACTTTCGCTTTTCTATTGGCATGGTCAAAATAATAGATTTGATGACGTTTGTAACTTCCTTCTACAATGTTGCGAACAAATTTAGTTGGTTTCAGGTTGCTTTTATCAATATAGGATTCGTAATTGTCATCAACTTTAAAGAAAGCACGTACTGCACCAGTAGAATTTCCTTTTCCTACTATGTGATAATGACTTCTTCCGTTTAGTGTAGCTTCTTTGACATCAATTGTTGCAAAACCTGCATTTAATCCAGAGTAATGAACTCTAAATTTTAGGCTTTCGCCAACTTTATAATTGTCTTGTGCAAGTAGTGGCAATGAGAATGAAAGGAGAATAAAAGTAAAAAATAAAATATATTTTTTCATTTTTGATTTTTTCGTTTTGTGGTTAAGTTTCAAATTGTTTGCCAAAAATAATAAAACGCCCTTATAAATTGATATAAAGGCGTTTTAAATTTATTTTGAAGAATCTTGTAGTCTAATTCTTTTCTTTAAGAGTTGAGATATGATCAGCTTCAGCAGGAGTTTCAAAATCTGAAACATTGATAACCGAAACGATTTCTGGAACATATTTTTTAATAGTCATTTCAACACCAGACTTTAATGTCATTTGGTTGACAGAACATGCAATACATGCACCTGTAAGGCGAACTTTTACAATATTATCTTCAACAGATACTAATTCGATATCGCCTCCATCTGAATTTAAGAATGGTCTAATTTCAGTTAAGGCCTTTTCAACTTCTGAATATTTTTCTTCTGGAGTCATGATCTTTCTTTTTTAATTTTTTGCTGAACAACCTGCCATTGTTGTAATACGTACAGCTTCCGTAGGAGGCAATGTATTGTTACGTTCTACTAAACTTTGTACAGTGTTACGTGCAATTGATTTATAAACTTCAGCTACAACTGTATCTTCTTGCATTGCAGCAGGACGTCCTACATCAGCAGCTTCACGAATTGATTGTACAATCGGAATTTCACCTAAGAAAGGAACACCAATTTGCTCTGCTAAATCTTTTGCACCATTTTGTCCAAAGATATAGTATTTATTGTTTGGCAATTCTTTAGGAGTAAAATACGCCATATTTTCTACAATTCCTAATACTGGAACATTGATGGCTTCCATTTGGAACATTCCAACTCCTTTTTTAGCATCAGCTAACGCAATGTTTTGAGGTGTAGAAACCACAACTGCTCCTGTAATTGGAACTTGCTGAACAATAGATAAGTGAATGTCACCTGTTCCTGGAGGTAAATCGATTAATAAGAAATCTAAATCTCCCCAATGTGCATCACGAATCATTTGGTTCAATGCTTTTGCAGCCATTGGTCCTCTCCAAACAATTGCTTGATCGGTATCTGCAAAGAAACCAATTGATAAAATTTTGATTCCGTAAGATTCTACAGGTTTTATTTTTGTTTTTCCGTTTACTTCAACAGAATATGGGCGTGCATCTTGACAATCGAACATAATCGGCATAGAAGGTCCATAGATATCTGCATCTAATAACCCAACTTTGAATCCCATGTTGGCCAAACTAATTGCTAAGTTTGATGAAACAGTAGATTTTCCAACACCTCCTTTTCCAGATGCAACTGCGATAATATTTTTAACTCCTGGTAATTCTGAACCTTTGATTTCGTTCGGATTTTTTTCTTCTACTTCAACAGAAATGTTAAGTTTAAGATTTGCTTCAGGTAAATTTTCTTTAAATGCATTTTTCAAAGCAATTTCCAAACGCTTGCGTTCGTGCATTGCAGGCGAAGGAGAAACAATATCCAAAATAATATCATTTCCCATCACTTGAGCATTACGCATCCAATTGCGAATACCCAATTCTTCTAATACTTGATATATTTGATCTCTTGTGTAAGCCATCTTTTAAATTTATTTAGACAAAATTACAAAGAATCAAAGACTTTTAAGAATCTAAAAACGTGATTTTAATTGTTTTGCTTTATAATTTGATAAATAGTCTTAATTTAATGTATATTTAACTTTTAAATCTGACTATGGAAGAGCATATTATTTATCTGACGAATATACGTAAACAGATTATTGATGAGCTTGAACAACACTCTCTAAAACAATTACTTTATATACCGGTTGGTTACAAGAATAATTTGTTTTGGAATGCGGCTCATGTTTTGGCTACACAACAATTAATTCATTATTATTTAACCGATAATAGAATGTTGGTCGATATTCAGTTTATACAAAAATACAAAAAAGGAACAATAGGAAATACCGAAGTTACAGCAGATGATGTACAAGAGTTGAAAGAAATGCTTGAAAGTACACCGATGCAATTGTTTAAAGACTACCGTTCAGAAAAATTATCCTATTATCGTTCGTATAAAACAAGTTTCGGAATGACGTTAGAATCAATAGAAGATGCGATTTTATACAATAATATTCACGAAGCAATGCATTTAGGCTATATGATGGCCATGAAAAAGAATATTCCTTTTTAGAGTATAAAAATTAATTTTAACACTATATGAAAATTCTGAAAAAATTCCTTTTATTTATTGTTGGAGTATTGTTTATTCTAACAATTCTAATGTTTGCTTTGGGGAAACACTATCATTTCGAAACATCAACAGTGATTAATGCACCAATAGAAAAGGTGTATGAACAAGCGAGTGCGTCAAAGAAATTTAATGAATGGAATCCTTGGATGAAATTAGATCCAAATCTGAAATTATCATATTCAGGAAATCAAGGTGAAGTGGGTGACGAATATTGTTGGGAAGGAAACGATGATGTAGGAAAAGGATGTCATATTATAACAGCTTTAGAGCCAAATAAAAAAGTGGCCACAAAAATGATGTTCAAAAAACCATTCGAAAGTGATGCAACTTCAGATATTGTTTTGACAAAAGAAGGGAATACAACAAAAGTCACTTGGAGCATGGACTGCGAGTTAGATTATCCGATGAATTTGATGAAACTAATGATGGATGCGCAAATGGAAAAATCATACGGAGAAGGACTTAAAAAACTGAAAGAATTAAGTGAGAGATAAAAAGAAATAGAGGTCGTAAAACAACGACCTCTATTTCTTTATTATAGATTTTTAGATTTCCATTTTATTTCTTTTTGGATTTCGTCAAAGGAATAATCACCCAATTTTATAATTTCTCCTTTATTATTGATATATCCATGTTTTTTACATTCAATAGAATAATGTTCACAAGCTCCTTTGTGTGATTCAGAATCCCAAGGAATTTTAGAGCAATCTTCTGCAATTATAGCTTTTCCGTTATGAAAATGTGAAACCATTTCAAATTGAGGTTGAATAACTATTTTACCGAAATTATTTGCAAAACCAATTTTATTATTATCAACAATTCGTATTTTATTTTCGACAAGTTTATCAGGAATTGGTTCTCCATGAGCTAGATTGTAAACCGTAAATAGTTTATTTTCATCAAAATCAATTGCAGACCATCCTTCCCAATCTTTTCTTATTAGAACAGCAAAATGTCTATATTTACTATCAAAAGGAGAAAATAGATATAAATCCATATTTAATTTCTTCTTCTTTTTGTCATTCTTCTTTTGAAGGTAAAAATGACCAATAGAATCATTCGATTCGGTTGAAACAATTTTAAATTTTTCTTGAGAAAATACGATATAGCTAAAAAAGATGAAACTTAAAATGCTTATTGAATTTTTCATAAACAATTAATTAGTTAGATAAATATACAGAAAATTCAATAAAAAAACGCTACTCAAAAAGTAGCGTTTTTTTATTGAATATAGTTTTAATACTCTAAAAATCGTACTTTATTTTCGATTGGTTGACGAACAGCTTCTGGAGAATCTCCTTCAATTTTTCCCATATAGAAAACTCCAACACATTTTTCGCCTTCTTCCATCGTAGTAAACTCATCTACATTCGCAATTACATTCGCAGGTGAAGACCAATAAGCACCAATATTTAATGCGCTTGCCATTAACCACATGTTTTGAACAGCCATGGAAGTTGCAGCTAATTCTTCCCATTCAGGATTTTTATCTGTATCAATAAAATTGATCAAAACAATTTTATTCGATTTGTCACATTTTTCAATTAACGCATTAATTTTTCTGTCACTTAACTGATCTGGAGGAGTACCTTGTACATAAACACGTTTCACATATTCGCGAAAACGATCTTTTACCGCACCTTCTAAAACGATAAAACGCCAAGGTTCTGTTTTTTTATGAGATGGTGCCCAGTTGGCAGCCTCAAAAATTTGATTTAATTCTTCGCGCGTAATTTCTTCTTGCGTGTATTGTGGAGGAAATATAGAGCGTCTATTTTTTATGATTGATAATAAATCGTTTGCATTCATTTTGTAACAATTCTTAATTTTATTCTACTGATTAGGCAAATTTACATTTTTTAAATCCAAAAAATTCATAAAACGATGAATAGAACATTAGATCAAGTAAAAGTAAGTCGTGCAACACAAAATAAATTTGATTTTAGATTAGGTGATTATATTAATCAGTCGTTTAAAATCTTTGGTGATAATTGGCTGCAATTTGCATTATTTACTTTGGTTTCGGCTATTATTTCAATACTTTCTGTTGTGACGATTATCGGTCCTTATTTGGTAATGTTTCCGTTGCAAATGGGATACGGACATGTGGTTGATAAGATAGAAAATGGTGAATCATTTGAATTTAATGATTTTTTTAAAGGTTTTGAAAAATGGACACGATTCATTCCGTTCTTTTTATTAATGTTAGGTTTCAGTTTGTTGTTAATGATTCCATTTGTACTTTTAATGGGTGGTTTTGGATTATTAGTTAATGAAAACGAATCGTTTGCACCTCTTTTTAGTTTGTCCATATTTGCGATTTTACCACTTTTTATAATCATAGGAATTCTACTTTCAGTGGTTACTTTTTTCACTCCTTACATTATTTATTACGGGAATTATGGTGTCATAGACAGTATTAAGTTATCGTATAAAATTGGAATGAAAAATTTTTGGTACATATTGTTAACCGTATTATTATACAGTATTTTATCTCAAATAGGCGCTTATATTTGTTTCGTCGGAATTTTGGCAACATTTCCTATTGCTCAAATTATGGCCTATTTATTAGTGAAAGATTTTTTATTAATAGATGATCAAAAAACAGAAATTGATCTACTTGGTACAAATCAAGAATAATATTAATTTTATCGAATGTTAGCAAAGCATTCGATTTTTACGAAAATGAATGAATTGGGAGCTGCAAAAGTTCCCTTTTTTTTTATGATTGATTTTTTAAAAGAAAATGGAGAAATTGTTCCGTTGAATAAATTATCAGAAGAGATTAAATTTGAAATCAACTGTACTCAAAAAAAAACTTTTGAAAAGGCTTTCGAATTTAAAAAATTTCCAATTACCTTCGATGAATATCTGCCAAAATTTAAACATGTGCACGATAATCTTTTGTTTGGAAATTCATATTTGACGAATTTAACGCTTCCTACAAAAATCGAAACAGACTTATCATTAGACGAAATTTATACTTTTTCGGATGCGAAATATAAACTGAAATATAAAAATGATTTTGTTTGCTTTTCACCCGAACGTTTTGTGAAAATAGAACATCAAAAAATTTTTTCAAATCCAATGAAAGGAACAATTGATGCGTCAATTCCACACGCTAAACAATTGATTTTAGATGATGAAAAAGAAGCTGCCGAACATGCTACAATTGTGGATTTAATCCGAAATGATTTGAGTTTGGTTTCCGAAAATGTTGAGGTGACAGATTATCGCTACATAGAAGAATTGAAAACAAATGATAAAACATTGTTACAAGTAAGCTCTGAAATAAAAGGAGACTTGAAGGAAGATTATTACCAGAATTTGGGAACAATTTTCGATCAACTATTGCCCGCAGGCTCTATTTGTGGGGCGCCTAAAAAGAAAACCGTTGAAATTATTTTAGAAGCTGAAAAGTACGAACGTAATTTTTATACAGGAGTTTTTGGTGTTTTCGATGGCGAAAATTTAGATAGTGCAGTGATGATTCGTTTTATAGAAAATAATCAAAACGATTTCATTTTCAAGAGTGGAGGAGGAATCACAGCAAAAAGTAAAGCGAAAGCAGAATATGAAGAATTAATCCAAAAAGTATATGTTCCAATTTATTGAATCCATTTGTTGTGAAAACAAACAATTACGCCATTTAGAATATCATCAAGCGAGATTTGATCGTACTCGAACTGATAATTTTACTGAAATTAATCCGATAGTATTAGAAGAAATTATTCAACTACCTGAAGATTTAACAGATGAAAAATATAAAGTTAGAATAGTGTATGACCGCGAAATTCAATCAGTAGAATTTCTACCGTATCAAATCAAACCAATTGAAACCATTCAACTTTTTGAAATTGAAAATAAAATAAATTATACCTACAAATACTTGGACCGCTGGTTTTTCGATGAGTATGTAAAGGAATCAAAAACAGATGATTTGGTATTAGTTAAATCAAATTATATTACCGATTGTATTTATTCGAATATCGTTTTTTATGATGGATCGCAATGGGTAACGCCTCGTTCTTGTTTATTGAAAGGTACAATGCGAGAGGCTTTGTTGCAAACAGGAGAAATTATGGAGAAAAATATAAAAGTAAGAGATTTAGAAAATTTTACCTCATTCAAACGAATCAACGCGATGATGAATCTCGAAGAAAGTCAAGAATTGGATATTTCTCATTTGATTAAATAACTCTATAAAGTTAATAGAGTTTTGTTTGCAAATTTGTTTTTTAACATTACCTTTGCATAACTTATCAAGAAAGGCGGAGGGATTGGCCCGATGAAACCTTAGCAACCAGATGACTTATAATCTAAGGTGCTAAATCCAACCTATCAAAGGGAAAGATGAGTAAAAGTATTTCACTTTTATCTGTTGGTTTCTTGAAAGTTTTATGAAAAATTGAAAATGAAAAGAAACAAATTTTTACTTGCTTCATTCGCATTTATTTGCGCATCAACTCTTTTTGCACAAGAAGTAGAAAAAGAAGAAACAAATCTTAACGAGGTTATTTTAATCGGAGGTCGTGCTTCTGAAAGAACAGTTGTTAATTCATCGGTTCCAGTCGACATCATTGATGTTGAAAAATTAAAATCGTCTTCGCCTCAGTTGAGTGTAAATGATATCTTAAACGTCGTTATACCATCTTTCAATTCGGTTCGACAGTCTTCTGCAGACGGAACAGAGCACGTTGATCCTGTGACTTTACGTGGAATGGGACCAGATCAAGTATTGGTGTTGGTGAATGGAAAAAGACGTCATACCACATCGTTGGTTAATTATCAAAACACGGTTGGGAATGGTTCTGTTGGAACAGATTTAGGTGCAATTCCAATTTCTGCTATCGACAAGATTGAAGTTTTACGAGATGGTGCAGCTGCGCAATATGGTTCTGATGCAATTGCTGGTGTTGTGAATATAGTGTTGAAATCTAAACCTGGAGGTGATGCGTCGTTGACTTACGGACAAACTTCGCGTAACGATGGTGAAACGTATAATTTTAATGGTAGTTTCGGCACAAAATTAGGTCAGTCTGGTTCGATTGTGTTTTCTGCGGTTGTAAGTGAACGTAAAAAAACGAATCGTTCGAAAGATCATAATTTAGATATTTTTGGAGATAATTTTGCATATGATTTCGCTGATGATCCAGATGCGGCACGAGCTGCGGATGATGCGAATATAGCCGCTTTAGGATTATCAAGAAAAGATTTTAGATTTCAAATTGGTGATGCGGCAATCAAGAATCAACAATTTTTTGTGAATGCTGAAACAGCAATTAATGATCAATTGGATTTTTATTCTTTCGGAGGTGTTTCGTTGCGACAAGGAGAAGGTTTTGGATTCAGAAGATTACCAAGCGAATTGTCTGATGATGCGTTGAAAATTTATCCAACAGGATTTCAAGCGACATTAAAATCAAATGTGAATGATTATTCAAATTCGACAGGATTACGTTATTCGTACGATGGATGGAAAATCGACTTGAGCAATTCATTTGGGTTAAATTCATTTAAATATGATTTAGAAAATTCAATCAACCAATCATTAGGACTTGATTCACCAACCGATTTTTATGCTGGTAAACATCAATTTTTACAAAATACGGTAAACTTAGATTTCTCAAAACGAATCAATCAAAACATTAGTTTAGCTTTCGGAGGAGAGTACCGTTTTGAACAATATAAAATCGAAGCTGGAGATGAAGCATCTTATTCTGGTTCTGGATCAGAATCTTTTGTAGGATTTTCACCTTTGAATGCAGTAAAAGGAGATCGACATTCGGTTGCCGCTTATGTGGATGGAGAATTGAAATTCGGAAATTTCACTGCTGATTTAGCAGGTCGTTTTGAAAATTATTCAGATTTCGGTAGTACAATTAATGGGAAATTAGCCTTAAGATATGAATATGCAAAAGGATATTCGGTTCGTGGAGCTGTTTCTACAGGATTTAGAGCGCCTTCGTTACAACAAAAATATTTCAGTAATTCGTACACAGATTTGTTCTTAAATGATAACGGAGATCAAGTTTTAGTTACAAAAGGAATTATTCGAAATGAATCTGATCTTTCGAGAGAAATTGGGTTAGACCAATTAAAAGAAGAGAAATCAATCAATGCAAGTTTAGGGTTAACTTTTCGTCCGACTTCAAAATTGTTCATTACTTTAGATGGATATTTTATCCGAGTTGATGATCGTATTGTCTTGACTTCTGATATCACAGATCCTATTTTAGAAAAGTACAATGTTGCAACAGCACGTATTTTTACGAATGCGATTGACACAGAAACAAAGGGATTGGATTTAGTGATTTCGTATGATACGCGTTTGGGTAGAGGAAAATTAAATACAAGTTTATCTGCAAATATTAACGAGACAAAAATTGTGGGATACCATTTCCCTGAAGCTTTAACAATTCCGACTGAAGAGTTTTTTGGATCAGATCAAGTGAATATTATTGAATCGTTGAGTCCAAAAACTAAAGCAACTTTAGGATTGAATTATTCGATTTCAGGTTTCAATTTTATGGTGCGTAACACTTATTTCGGTAAAGTGACAAAGGATGGATATCCATGGGGAAGTGTGCAAGAACATACAGGAAAAGTGGTGACAGATGCATCGATTGGATTTGATATCACGAAGAATTTTAACTTTACAATTGGAGCAAATAATCTTTTTGATGTTTTCCCAGACAAGCAAGTATACGAGAATTCTTATTATGGTGTTTTTCCACACGCACCAGTACAAATGGGAATGACAGGAGCGTATTATTTTGCACGTGCAAGTTTTAAATTTTAATCAATAATAATATATTTAAAGTGTCAATTTTAATGTAAATTCAACATTTCAATTGACGCTTTTTTTGTGTATGGCACATTCTAAAATTGGTTGGAAAACCGCAGCAGCATTAGTGATTTCGAATATGATTGGAACTGGTGTGTTTACGAGTTTAGGTTATCAAATTTCGGATCTTAAAAATACGACTTCCATATTATTGCTTTGGTCAATTGGAGGGATTTTAGCTTTGATGGGCGCATTTATTTATTCGGAATTAGCTTCAAAATTCAAACAATCTGGAGGAGATTATATTTATTTATCTCGGACATTTCATCCACTTTTTGGTTATTTATCAAGTTGGATTTCTTTGTTCGTTGGTTTCTCGGCTCCAATTTCTTTAGCTGCTTTGGCAATGGGAAAATACCTTAATATTTTTGGATTTGACCTCGGAAAAGAATTTGCCATTGCAATGATTTTAATTGTAGCAATATTTCAATCATTTAGCTTAAATCTAAGTAGTAAGTTTCAAAATATATTTACAATTCTGAAAGTTGTATTCATCATCTTTTTAATTGTTATTGGTTTTTATTATACTCCTGCAGTACAACCAAATGCAATACTTTTTGACTCGAGTTGGAAAGGAGAGTTGTTACTTCCTGCGTTTGCCACATCTTTGGTGTATGTTACTTTTGCTTATACAGGTTGGAATTCGGCTTCTTACATTGTGGAAGAAATTAATCAACCAAAGAAAAATTTACCAAAAGCATTGTTTATAGGCGTTGTTTTTGTGACGATTTCTTACGTTTTATTAAATTATGTTTTTTTAAAACATGCTTCAGCAGCAGCATTGTCGGGGCAAGAAAATGTAGCAAATATCTCGTTTGCAAATCTACTTGGAAATAATGTAAAATGGGTAAGTTGTTTTATCGCGTTACAATTGATCGCAACTATTAGTGGTTATTTTTGGATTGGATCTCGATTGACACAAGCAACAGCACGCGAAAATAAATTGTGGAGTTTTATGGCAAAAGAGAACAAAAATAGAATCCCCGTGCGTGCGATATGGGTGCATACTGCAATTAGTATTTTACTGATTTTTTCAGGAGATTTTGAAGTAATATTCACTTACACATCTTTCGTTTTGCAAATCTTAGCAACGTTGGCTGTTTGTACAGCTTTTTTCATTAAACAGGATGAATTAACGATTATAAAAAGTAAATTCTTTTACGTTTTACCCGCTCTTTTTTTAGCATTTAGTTTGTACATCTGTTATTTTGTATTGATGCAAAAACCAAAAGAAAGCTTATTCGGTTTAGGAATTATTGCACTCGGAATAATCTTATTCTATTTTGATAAACGAATCGAAAATAAAGATATTAAATAACAAAAAGCGAGATTAATTCTCGCTTTTTAGTTTCAGTAATTTTATCCATTGTTTTAAATTATATCGTCTAAAAAGTCCAAAATTACGTTGATTATACGAACTGATCCAAATCGAATTTTCTTCACAATAAATCACAACTGTTTCGATATAATCTCTTTTTCGGTAATTGTATTTGTAAAAAATATTTCGTTCCGAATATTCAAAAAGAAACAAACCTTCTTCGTTCAATGATTGCGTAAAATTAGTTTGACGTTGTGCAAGATTTTTGATGAGGTGAATATTCTCATTGAAAGATTTTGAAGTCTTAATTTCGATAAAAAATCGATCTTTAATCGTGAGAATCATTTGTATTATAAAAAATCCCATGATAAAAATAAAGACCCAATTGATATGAATTGAGGTATAAATAAAGAAAAAAGTAAGAATCAACATTAAAGCAAAATCCAAATAATTCCAAATCTCGAAAGGCAGAAAATATTTATCACCAACCTTTTTGAGTTTTGTTTTATGCTGAAATGTCGATAGGTTATTTGAGCTCATGGTTTTATATTTTCTTAAAAATAAGAATTTTTATTTTGATCATCTTTCTCAAATAGATAATTAATGTTGATATTTATTAATTTGAGAATTTTTATTGATAAGATATAAACATTCGAATCATTTTTGTAATTTTGCACATCAAAAATTAAGTAATAAATACAATTCAATAAAATGGCAAACATTACATTCACAATGATTAAGCCTGATGCAGTAGCAAAAGGACACATCGGAGATATTTTAAAAGACATCACTGACGCTGGTTTCAAAATCAAAGCGGCTAAAATGACTCAATTAGCAAAACAAGATGCTGAAGCATTTTACGCTATCCACGCAGAGCGCCCTTTCTTTAAGGATTTAGTTGAGTTCATGACTTCTGGACCAATCGTTGCTGCAGTTTTAGAAAAAGATAACGCTGTTGCTGATTTCCGTACGTTAATCGGTGCTACTAATCCAGCTGAGGCTGCAGAAGGTACTATCCGTGCTAAATACGCTGAATCTATCGATGCTAACGCTGTTCATGGTTCTGATTCTGACGAAAATGCTGCTATCGAAGCTGCTTTCCACTTCGCAGCGAAAGAAATTTTCTAATCGAATAAGATTATAAAACATCATATAAATCCTTCTGAAAATATTCGGAAGGATTTTTTTTGGTTAAAATTTACTTACCTTTAACTTAAATTCTAAAAGATGAAAAAAATATTTTTAGCCACATTTACAATCGCAGCTTTCGTTGTGTCAAGTTGTAAAAACGAAACAGAGTCGGTGAATAAAGAAGTAGAAAATGCAAATGATTCCTTGAAAATGGATACTTTATCAATGGAAAAATCGATTCAATTTGATGGAATTTATAAAGGGACTTTACCTTGTTTTGAAAAAGATTGCAAAGAGGTTGAAATGGAGATTAAATTATTGCCAAATAATGGTTATGTGTATGCGACTAAACGTTTAGGAATAGATAATTATGCAGTGATGACAACTGGGGTTTTTCAATTGAAAGAAGATGGAAAAACAATTGTTTTACCAGAAATCGCAAATGTTCCGAATGCTTTTTTGGTTGAAGAAGGAAAGATAAGACAATTGGATAAAAATCAAAAGAAGATTGAAACGGCAGATTCTATTCAGTTTGTTTTGATAAAAGAATAAATTAAAAAAGGTTTCGATTGAAACCTTTTTATTGTAATAATTCTGTTTAATAAAAATATGTTATTTCAACTCTAATTGACAAACAAAGTTTATTTTCTCTTGATTGACAATTTTAAACTGAATCAACTTCTCTGTTTCTAATTTCTGAATTTCGATTTCGTCATCTAAACTTAATTCTTTCAAGAAATTCATATCAATCGCTTTAATGCGATGTTCTAACATTATATTCGCATCGATTGTATTGAGACACCATTCCAAATATTTGGTATTATTGGCGTGTTTTACAATATCTAAATCCGAGAATTGAACTTTATAATCTATAATTTCTGTTGCTTCAAAATCAGTTGTCAAAACATTGTTTTCCAATTTTGTAGGTTTCAAATCAGGAAATCGTTCAATATGAGATGAATCAATTTGAAGAAGATCAGGGCGGCGTTTTACAGTATTAAAAACTGCCCATAAACTTGATGCTCCAATCAACTTTTTACCATTTTTCTCGATTGTAAAATCACGAATAGATTTAGCTCCTTTCAACACTTCAATCCATGTTTTTACTTCAACAAAATCTGTCCAAGAAGGCAATTCATCAATTTCAATTCGAAGTCGATTCATTACCCAAGATTGATTGTACTGTTGCAAATCGAAAAAGCCTAAACCACCTTTAATGGCATGTTCAGAAGCTGTTAACTGAAAAAGATTTGCCATTTCTGTCAATTTCATTTTTCCAGTCGGATCACATTGAGAGAAATAAATTTCCCAATTCTTTATAAAAATAGATTGAAAATCTTCTGCAATTGGCATTGAAAAAGTTTTAGATATAAAAGAGATTATTTACCTAATTTCTTTTTCATATCGGCCATCATAACAGCTGCAACACCTGCTTCTATACCTTTATTTCCATGTTTTCCTCCAGAACGATCAATTGATTGTTGTTCATTTTCGTCGGTTAATACACAAAAAATAATTGGCATATCGTGTTTAATATTTAAGTCTTTCACACCTTGTGTTACACCTTGACAAACATAATCAAAATGCGCTGTTGCACCACGAATAACACATCCTACAACAATGATTCCGTCTAAATCTGGATGCGTTTGTGCGACTTTATCTGCACCATAAATCAACTCGAAACTACCTGGAACTTGGTACAACGTAACATCATTAGGGTTAGCACCTAAATCGATCAACGTATCTTTTGCACCATCACGCAGATTAAATGTAATATGATTATTCCATTCCGATGTAATGATTGCAAATTTAGATCCCGCTACATTTGGTAATTCTGCTTTATTATATTGAGATAAATTTTTATTTTCTGTTGCCATTTTGTTTCTAATTTGAAGGGTAAAAATACAAAAATGATTTAGGATAAACTTTGATTTGTATCAATAAAAAAAGCCGAACAAATTGTTCGGCTTGTACTTATTTTGAAAGTGAATTATTTCGCAGATTCAGAGGCGTATTTTAAACGCTCAATAAACTTCGCTGTTTCACCATTGTTTGCATTTGGATATTTACCCTCCAAAGCTTGGAAATATTTTAATGCATCAGCATTTTTACCTAACTCCATTGCAATTTCACCTGCTTTTGTGTAATATGTCGATTGTAAAGTTTCAACTTCTGTTGCTTCAGCAGCTTTTACATAGTAAGGTAAACCTTCCTCTAATTTGTTAGAAGCGACTAATGCATTACCTAACATACCATATTTTTGCGCTAACATTACGTTGTCATCTGTATCAAATTCTTCTAATAATTTAACAGCAGATGCATAATCTCCTAATTTATAATATGAACTTGCCGCTTTAAAACGAGCCAAATTACCCGCATCTGTATTTCCGTATTCATCAACTATTTGTTGTAAACCTTGAAAACTTCCAGCGCTACCATTTAATGCTACATTAATAGAATCTTGATCAAAAAGACGTTCTGCTTGAACCATTTCTTTGAAAGCATCTTCTGATTTAGGTTCTACGACTAATTTTAAGTAAGCAAAATAACCTAAAACAGCTACAATAATTACTCCTAAACCAATACCAATTGCTTTAGCATATTTTTCAACAAAGAACTCTACGTTGAAAGCTGTTCTGTCTAATTTTTCTACGAATTGCTCTGTCGCGAATTCTTCTTTTTTATTATTTTTTGCCATTTTAATAATTTACGAGGTTGCAAAAATACAATTTGGGACAAATATATCCAATAAATTTATTTACAAA
Source organism: Empedobacter sp. 225-1 (assembly GCF_030328185.1). NCBI lineage: Bacteria > Pseudomonadati > Bacteroidota > Flavobacteriia > Flavobacteriales > Weeksellaceae > Empedobacter > Empedobacter sp. 225-1. The sequence goes on from NZ_JACALO010000010.1 coordinate 51,415, forward strand.
CAACCTTTTAGAATAAATATGCCACTGTTAAGTTTAACATTTGTGGACGATTTTCAGTATTGAATTCTCTATTGTTACCATTTACGATTTCTGAACCAACTTTTCCTAAACCAAATTCGTAACGTAAATTGAATAATAATTTAGAAACTTCTACGCCAGCACCAATTTGCATTCCGACATTAAATTCGTCTTGTTTTGCAGTTGTAAATTCTTTTACAGATAATTTATCATCAAAGTAATAAGAAAATACTGGACCTGCTTGCACATGAGCGATTCCTAAAAATCTTTTTCCAACGTTTACAGGAATATCCAATCGTTGTTTAGTTACATCAAAATTTCTGTTATTTCCGTTATTGTCTTCTGCGTTGTATTCATTTTTGAATTGCGTGTACAATAATTCTGGTTGAATGTAAATTCCTGCTAAAGATACACGAGCTAAAGCACCAGCTTGAAATCCAGTGGCAGCTTTACCATCTTTTTTAAAAATATTACTTGTTGCATCATTCCAAACTTCTCCTTTATCTGTATTGAAAACTACACCACCTTTAAGTCCAAAATTGATGTTCTGTGCTGTTGCAAAATTGGCTGCTAAACCGACAATTGCTGTTAAAATTAATTTTTTCATAGAATTTTTATTTTAATTGATTTTATTGTTCTTTTAATAGAGCTTCTCTCAGTTTCTTAAAGAGATTTGACGAATATACAAAATCAATCACATTTGGATTATCTGCGACTAAAATTTCGTCTTTTGTTCCTTCCCATTCTAAGAAACCATTTTTTAAGAAAACAATATGATCGCCGATTTCCATTACCGAGTTCATATCATGTGTATTGACAACTGTTGTTGTGTTGTATTCCTTCGTAATATCATAAATTAATTGATCGATAACCAAAGCTGTTTTGGGATCTAAACCCGAATTAGGTTCATCGGCAAATAAATACTTTGGATTATTTACAATAGCGCGTGCAATAGCAACGCGTTTTTGCATACCTCCAGAAATTTCTGAAGGATACTTTTTCAATGCTGTTCGTGCTATCTCAACACGATCTAATACTTCTCTTGCACGTTTTTCTGCATCTGCATTCGACATATCCGAAAACATCTGTAAAGGAAACTTTACATTTTCGACGATATTCATCGTGTCATATAAAGCTGAACCTTGGAAAACGACACCAATTTCTGAGCGTAAACGTTGTTTTTCTTTGTAATCGAACTCGATCATATTTTCGCCTTCATACAAAATTTGACCAGAAGTTGGTGAAAATAAACCAATTAAATTTTTAAGAAAAACGGTCTTTCCAGAACCACTTTGACCAATGATTAAACTTACTTTTCCTTTTTCGAATGTAACCGAAAAACCTTTTAAAACTTCGATCGCATCAAAAGATTTTCTGATTTCTTTTATCTCAATCATTAGCTCAAAATTGTTTGTGTTAATACTAAGTTGATCACAATAATTGTGATAGATGTCCAAACAACTGCTGTTGTTGCAGAACGTCCAACTTCTAAAGATCCTCCTTTTACATTATACCCATAATATGCAGGAATTGTTGCGATAACAAACGCGAATACCATCGTTTTGACAAATGTATATACAAACAATTTTGTTGCCATATTCATTTGTAAACCAGTGATAAAGTCGGCTGCAGACCATAGTTTAGTAAAAACACCAATGTAATAACCTCCTAATAACCCGAATCCAATTGAAATCATGACCAATAAAGGATTAAAAAATACACAAGCAATAATTTTAGGTAGAATCAAGAAGTTTGCCGAATTGATTCCCATTACATCTAATGCATCAATTTGTTCGGTAACACGCATTGTTCCAATACTCGAAGCGATATACGAACCAACTTTACCAACTAAAATTAACGACATAATTGTTGGAGCAAATTCTAAGACCAACACTACTTTGGTTGCATAACCAATGTAAGCGTCTGGTACAGGAATAGCAGCTCCTTGAAAGTTTTGAGCCATTTGTATTGCTACAACAGCTCCCATAAATGTAGAGATGAAGGTTACAATTCCGACAGAATTTACACCTAAATCATATATTTCTCTAACGGTCAATTTCCAGAAAACACTCAATTTTTGAGGTTTGCTAAATACTTTACCCATAAGCATAAAGTATGACCCTAAATTTTCGATTAGTTTCATTACGACAAAATTAATATTTTTATTGGAAAGGCATTTTATTTATCTTGCACAATGTGAATTTAGAACATTTAACTTCTTATCTCCCTCATAATGCAGACTTGTACGTGAAAAAATGGTTAGAAAATCACTTCATCACACTTAAAATTACAAGACGAAGAGAAACAAAGTTGGGAGATTATCGCAGATTGCTCGAAAATAACCGTCATCAAATTACGGTAAATGGTGATCTCAATCCTTATGCTTTCTTTTTTGTGTTTACACATGAAGTCGCACATCTCAAAACATTTGTTCAGTTTGATTCTCGAAAAATAAATCCGCATGGAAAAGAATGGAAAACCATTTTTGGACATTTATTATTAGAATCACTTCATGTTTATCCCGAAGAATTGCGACCTTACATTATACATCATGCGAAGCATCCAAAAGCAAGTTTAGGTGCAGATATTAATGTATCAAAATATATTATAGATGATAAAAATCCTACTCAAGTCTATTTAGAAGATTTAGAGGATGGCACAATTTTTTCAATAGGAAAAAGGATCTTTAAAAAAGAATCCAAAAGAAAATTAAGGTATCTTTGTTTAGAGCTGAAAACCAATAGAAGGTATTTGATTAATGCAACTGCTACCGTAAACAAATTTAAAAACAATCATGAATAACAAAGATAATTATGCTGTTATCCTTGCCAGTGGTACAGGAGTTAGATTATGGCCGTTGAGCACAATAAAAAAACCAAAACAATTTCATGATTTATTAGGAATTGGAAAAACATTTATTCAACTCACCTATGATCGTTTGAAAAAAGTTGTTCCTCAAGAAAATATTTTCATTGTTACCATTCAAGATTACAAAGAAATTGTAGAAGAACAATTACCTGAATTTAATGAAGCTAACTTTATTATTGAACCAAGAGTAATGAATACTGCTGCGTGTAATTTATTAGCAGCAATGACGATTCAACAAATTAATCCCAATGGTAAATTGATTATTTCCCCTTCGGATCATTTTATATTTAATGAAGAAGAATTTTCTAAAAAAGTGAAAATTGCTTTCGAGGATGCTGATAATAATCGATTAATCACTTTAGGGGTAGCACCTACACGACCAGATGTTAATTATAGTTATATTCAATTTATAGAAAATCCCACGCCTATAAAAAAAGTGAAATCTTATATTGATAAACCTGATTTAGAATTTGCTGAATCATTTATTACAAGTGGCGAATTTATTTGGAACACAGGTATTCTTATTTGGTCAGTAGAAAGTATTGTGTATGCTTTTCAACAACATTTACCTTCTATGTACGAAACATTGAACAAGTATTTTGAACTTGATCAATCGTTACAAAATACAGAAACGCTAAAACCTATTTACACAACATTGGATGTCACATCAATCAACAAAGGTATTTTAGAGCAAGCAGATAATGTTTATGTTATTCCTACTACATTTGGTTGGAGTGATATTGGGACTTGGTCTGCAATTAATGAAAAATATAAATACACAGGAGAAGATCAAGACGATAATCAAAATACATTATTGTGCAAACACTTTTCTGGATATAATGCCAAGAATAATTTTATTTATTCAACAGAAGACAAGGCAATTATTGTCGACGGATTAGATAGCTATGTCGTGATTAATTCGGATAAAGGTTTATTAATTTGTCCACGCAGTAATGTGCAAAATATCAAATCCTATGTTAGTGATTTGAAACTTCAAAAAAATGGCGAAAAATATTGTTAAATAAAAAGCTTCTCATTTTTGAGAAGCTTTTTATTCTTTTATTTTAACGTAATCACATTTTGACCAACTTTATATCCATTTTGGTAAATGTCTATTTTATATTCTCCTTTCGGGAAATCGTAATCAACCCAATCAAACGTTACTCTAGAACCTGACATATTGTTGTAATTTACTTTTACACGATCAGAGTAATCAATAGATGCACCAGAACGTAAAGTCGTTTCACCAGAATCAGCTCCTTTAAATTTTCCAACTTCACCATTTGGTTTATAGATGGTAACAAAAAGCTCTTTCGTTTCCGATGTTGCGTTCAAGTTTTTGTCCAAATCAAAAGAAACTCTTACTTTATCAATTCTACTTGCTCTTGTTGTTTCAACTTCTTTTCCACTCGATTTTACGCGCACACCTTTGATAGTATAATTAGAAACCGATAAGGTTGAATTTGTTTCTTTGATTAAATTTTGATGATTTTCTTTCTCTTCATCCAAGTTCGACTCAACTACTTTTTTCTGTTCGTTTAAGTTCGAATTCTCAGAAGCTAATTCTGTATTTTTATTTGTTAAGACTTTATTTTCATCTTTCAATCGGGCGATCTCTTCTTTATAAACTTTGATATCAGTTTGCAAAGATAAAATTAGACGTTTCGCTCGAGATAATTCATTATTTGTAATTTCTTCTTTATTAAGAATTGCTTGAATTTCTTTTTGCTTTTCTAAGATCAATCGATCCTGATAGTTTAATGATGAATCTTTTTTGACAACGCGAGTTTTTGCTTCGTCAAAATCTGCTCTAACAATACGTAATTCTTGTTTTAAAATTTCTCTTGAACGTTCTAAATCATTGATGTCTGTTTGCATCTCTATAGAAGACTTTGCATTAGCTTCTTTGGAATATACAATATATCCAATTGCTAACAACAAGGCGACAAGTAAAGCTGCTATAATTATATTTTTAATGAATTCTTTCTTATGCTTAGTATTAGTAGAAGGTTCGAGATCTTTATATTCAGTCATTTTTATTAAATTCAGAGGGAAATTATGAATACAAAAACTAAACCATTTTCATTTATTTTAGAGAATGGTCGAAAATTTAACATTTAATCACTAAAATTATACACCAAAAATACTTGACGCAATTAGTTAGATTCTTTTTTTATATCACTTGAAATTTGATCCAATTTATTTTCAGCTTCCGTTTTCAATTCTTCTGCTTTTTCTTCTAATTCTGTTTTTTCTTCTTTAAAAGTGCTTTTCAAATCCGAAACTTTTTCTTTCACAAAATCACTTGTTTGCTTCATTTGCTTTTCGGCAATATCTTTCACTTCTTCGTAATCTTGTTTTGATCTTTCTTTGAAATCTTTCGCCGCTTCTTTCGATTGCTCTTTCAAATCACCTGAAGCATCTTTCAAATTATGAATTGTTTTACGTGCAAAATCTGATGCATCATCCGCAATCAATGTTCCTGTTTTTTTTACCGTTGCCGAAACATCGTCAAATTTATCGCCCGCTACATCTATTGCAGTTTCAGTTTTTCCTAAAATTCTTTTCAAAAAATTTCTAAGTCCCATAATAATTTATTTTCTTGATTATTTTCACTTTAAATTTACAGCTTCATTCAATAACTTTGAATGAATTCAAATTAATTTTTATTAAAAAATATGATTTTTAACTATTTTAAACGATTCTATCTTGGAGTTTTCGTACTGAGTTTACTAACTATTTTTAGTTGTAATCCAGAAAAAAAACAGCCCGAATCGAATCATACTACATCATCCGAAGTTATATCCTTCAAATATTCGACCAAAAATAAAAATTATGTAAGTGCTCATCGTGGTGGTAGTGGAATTCATGGTTTTCCAGAGAATTGTATTGAGACCTTAGAGCATCTTTATCAAAACGGTATTCAAATTTTTGAGATAGACGTGGCTGAAACAAAAGATGAACAACTTATTTTAATGCACGATAATTCTCTACAACGGACAAGTACAGGGCGACAAGATGTCAATCAAGTTGATCTAAAAACGATAAAGGAATACTTTTTGGTAGATGATTTCGGGCAACAAACGTCTTATAAAATTCCAACTTTTGCAGAAGCATTAAATTGGGGAAAAAATAAACCAATTTATTTTATGGTAGACATCAAAAAAGGTGTTGATTATCGGGCTATAGTTTCGACAATAAAACAAGCGAACCTACAAAAACAAGTGGTTTTGGTAACTTATACAATCGGACAAGCCAAAAAGTTACATCAACTTGCACCAGAAATGTTATTGTCTGTTTCGATGCGAAACGAAAGAGAATTGAATGAAATGCTAAATAGCGGAATTCCAACTGATAAAATGGTTGCATTTACTGGAACCCGTCGCAATGATCAATCATTTTTAGATAAAATTCATGACAAAGATATAGTCGTCATTTTTGGTACGTTAGGTAACTTAGACAAAAGTTCTGCTGCAAGAAATGGTCAACTTTATCGCGATTTAGAAAAAGATGGTGTCGATATTTTTGCAACAGATAGAGCAATAGATGTTCATCAAACGATTAATAAAAATTAAATGGAAACAATATCACTTAAAGATTCAAATTATTTTTCAAAATTGATGCTCAATTACATCAATCAAGATGAAAGTTTGAACGACTTCTACAACCTATTTCCAACCAAAGAAAATTATAGTAAACAAGCTAAGAATAAACTTGAAAATTATAAAAACAGAGCAATTCTTGTTGAACAAATCTCGAAGCAATTAAATCATTTAGAACTTTCGGAAAAGCAACAAAAAAATCTCAAAAAATTAGCTAAAAAAAATACGGTAACCATTACAACTGGTCATCAATTAAATTTGTTCACAGGGCCAATTTTCTTTTTTTATAAAATATTACAAGTCATTAAAGCGTGTGAAGAATTAAATGCAGAACAAAAAGAAGTCAATTTTGTTCCCATGTTTTGGATGGCCACTGAAGATCACGACTTCGAAGAAATCAATCATTTCAAATATGGTGATCGAATTATTCATTGGGAAAAAGATTTTGGAGGTCCCGTTGGTCGATTATCAACAGAAGGTTTACAAGAAGTTTTCAACTCTTTTTTGAAACTTTTGCCAAATGGGAAAAAGAAAACAGATTTACACAATTTGATTGAAGCATCTTATTTGTCAAATGATAATTTAACCGAAGCAACTCGAAAATTAGTTCATTTATTATTCAAAGATCTTGGATTGTTGATGATTGACGGTGATGACAAAGAATTGAAAAAAATAATGATTCCTTCTTTTGAGCAAGAGTTAATTCAATCTACATCCTTTAAAAAAGTAATTCCTCAGAATGAAAAATTAGAACAATTAGGTTATTCGATTCAAGTAAATCCACGCGAAATAAATTTATTTTATATTAATCAAAATAACTCTCGCGAAAGAATTGTTGAACAAAATGGAACGTATTTTGTCAATAATACTTCAATCAAATTTTCAAAAGAAGAAATGATTAGCGATTTACATCAAAATCCAGAAAAATTTAGCCCAAATGTGATTTTGAGACCATTGTACCAAGAAACAATTTTACCGAATGTTGCGTATATTGGTGGAGGTGGTGAAATGGCTTATTGGTTGCAATTAAAGGAAATGTTTAACGAATTTGAAGTTGATTTTCCTCTTTTGGTGTTGAGAAATTCATTATTAATTAGAACTGAAAAGCAGTATGAAAAGCAACAAAAATTAAATTTATCGAACGAAGATTTATTTTCAAACAGTTTAGCTATTGCGAAAAAACAAGCGATTAATTCATCAGAAATAGCACCTAAACTTCCTGAATTGGAAGAGGAATTAAAAAATATTTTTGAGCGTTTAGAACAGTTGAGTTCGTTAACCGAGTCTTCTTTTTCAGATATGATACAAGCGCAGCGCACAAAACAATTGAAAGGTTTTGAGAAAATAAAAAAACGTTTGGTACATGCAGAAGTTAAAAAGAACGAAGATTTATTGAAAAGAATAGAACAATTATTAAATGATCTTTCTCAACAAAATGGTTTGCAAGAACGAGTGAAAAATTTTGCTGATTTTGACTATGTTAACATCAAGTATTTCATTGATTTTATTGAAGATAGTCTTCAACCTTTCGAGTTTGAGTTTATTATAAATACATTAAACGAAGAACGCTAACCAAAACATAATTTGTATATTTGAAACGAAAATTCATCTAAATGAAAAAAATATTAGCTTTATTGTTATTTGTTGGTGCATCAGCACTTTATGCTCAACAAAAAACGCATACAGTTCAAGCCAAAGAAACCGTTTACGGAATTTCGAAACAATATGGTGTTTCGCAAGAAGAATTGTATAAAGCCAACCCTAAAATTGAAAAAAATGGGATTCATCCAGGTGATTTGATTGTAATTCCAACCAAAGGGACTGCAACAAACCAACCAACAGAAACCAATAATCCTACTCAACATGTAACTACTTCTGACGATAATTATCAATACATTACGATAGAGCCGAAAGAAACCGTTTACAACTTGACTAAAAAATATTCTATTTCGGAAGAAACATTGTATTCTTTAAATCCTCAAATCAAAGAAAGAGGTTTAGAAATTGGAGATGTGATTAAACTTCCGAAAGTGGTAACGAACAAAGTTTTTTCTGTACCGAAAGGAACTCACTTGATCAAAAAAGGGGAAACGTTATATACATTAGCCAAACAATATAATGTAAGTGTTGACGATTTTTATGCTGAAAATCCAGCATTACAAACTGGAGTAAAAGAAGGCATGGTCATTTCTATCCCTAAAAAATCGGGGTCAGTTACTATTGAAGAAAACTCGATCAATTATATTGTTCAGAACGGTGATTCTGCTTACGGAATATTAGAGAGATACAATACGAATTTAGATGAGTTATTGCGTTTAAATCCTGAATTAATTAATGGGTTAAAAGCTGGAATGACTCTTAAAATTCCATTGCAAAAAAATGCAAAAATCATCAAATATGGAACTGCAGGGAAATTGAAACGTGCAAATGACAACGAAATTAATGTTGCCATCTTGTTGCCTTTTGATGTAGCTAATAATCCACAATTGAAAAACTCGCAAGCGATGCAATTTTTTACCGGAACTAAATTAGCCTTAACACGTTTAGCAAAAAAAGGTAAAAATGTCAATGTAAAAGTCGTCGATACAAAAGACGGAAATCTACAAGATATCCTATCGACAACCGATTTTAGTAAAACAGATGCAGTTATTGGTCCCTTAAATACTTCTGATGTAACCGAAGTCGCAAACTTTTTTAGTAATTCTGGAATTGCTGTGATTTCGCCTTATGCGAATGATGATTCATTGAATTCTTTTAATGATTTATTGATTTCTAATCCAAAAGATGAAGTTATCGCGGATCAAATCATCGATGAAATTGGGAAAAATTTTGCTGGAGAACAAGTTTATTTATTGACAAATCGTGATGATCAAGAATTAGCAAATTACACAAAGAAACAATTAGAAAAACAATTGAAAGCTAATGTGGTTATCGTAGATAGTGCTTCTAAAATTGTACAACCGCACGATAAAGTAAATGGTGAAGATTATTATACACCAATTATTACGGTTTTAGTTGGAGATGATGATGCATTAGGAAAGCAATATTTAGAAAAATTAAAAACATTTCACAAAGACAACATCAAAGCTTACGGAATAAAAGCTGTTTCGGTTTATGATGTGTATAATCCAGAAAATGCGAAAAATATTGATGCTTTCCGCGAATTTGGGTTTGTCTTTAGTACCGCACGCTTAATCAATACAAGAGATACAGAAGTACAAAGTGTTTTGAAAGATTTTAAAGATGTTTATTGCGAATTCCCTACACGTTACGAGCAAATTGGATACGATGTAACATATGATATTGTAGATAGAATGAACAATAAAGGAGATGTTACGAATAATATTACAACAGAATATACACGTGTGGCTTCTAAATTTGCTTACAAAAAAGCAAGTGGAAGTAAAGCATTTACAAACGATGCGAGTCGTATAGTACGTTTACCAAAAAAATAAATACTTCTAAAAATTATACCTAAAAGCGATACTATGATTTAGTATCGCTTTTTCTTTTTTATGAATTAGAATTAAAATCTTCAGAATGAAAGTATTTTTTCTAAATTTGGATATGCACAAACTTAAAGACAATTTACTCGTAAAAGTGATCCTTGCCATTGTGCTTGGAATTGCACTTGGCGGAATTATACCAGAAGCTATTGGTCGTATATTTATGACTTTTAATGACTTTTTTAGCGAATTACTCAACTTTTTAATACCGTTAATTATTGTCGGATTAATTGTTCCATCAATTGGGAGACTGGGACAAACTGCTGGAAAATTATTGTTTACGACAGTATTAATCGCTTATGGTTCCTCTATATTATCAGGACTATTAGGTTATTCTGTAAGCATGTCTGTATTTCCTACTCTATTAGAAAATCAAACAGGACAAATAAATTTAGCAGAAAAAGCGAAAGAATTTGCACCTTATTTTTCAATCGAATTTCCTCCTTTATTTGGTGTAATGCCAGCCTTAATCTTTTCATTCCTTTTCGGAATTGGATTATCAAGATTAAAAAATTCTACTTTTGGAAATTTTGCAGATGATTTTGAAACGATTATAACCTATTTAATTAAAAACTTAATTATTCCACTTTTACCAATTTTCATTTTCGGAATTTTCTTGAATATGTCTTATTCTGGACAAGTATTTACGATTATGAATGTATTTTTAAAAATAATTGGCGTCATCTTCGTTCTACATATTTTGTTGTTACTTGTTCAATTTATTATTGCTGGATCAATTGCAAAGAAAAATCCATTGACGATGTTAAAATTGATGATGCCGGCATATTTTACAGCCTTAGGAACGCAATCATCTGCTGCAACAATTCCGGTTACAATTGCGCAAGTAAAGAAAATTGGAGTTCGAGAAGAAATTGCAAATTTTGCAGTGCCTTTGTGCGCAACGATTCATTTATCTGGTTCGATGTTAAAAATCGTTTGTTGTTGTTTAGCATTAATGCTAATTCAAGGAATGGAAATCGATTTTATTCAATTTTTTGGATTTATGATGATGCTTGGTGTCGCAATGGTCGCAGCGCCTGGAGTACCTGGTGGAGCAATTATGGCAGCAATAGGAATTATCGCTTCGATGTTAGGATTTGATGCAGAAAATCAAGCATTAATGATTGCACTTTATATTGCAATGGACAGCTTTGGTACTGCAGGTAATGTAACGGGAGACGGTGCAATTGCCGTAACCTTAAATAAGTTATTTAAGAAAGAAGTTCAATAAATAAACTATTAATGATATAAAAGAAGCGTTCTAAAATTAATTTAGAACGCTTTTTTAGTTATAAAAATATATAAATGAGGAATGTACTTGTTGATTAGAACCCTACTCCACCACCTTGATTTTCTGTTTTATTTCTCTGAGCTTCTGCACGAGAACGCACTTTTCCACCGAAATTATACGTAAAACCAATATTTAATGTTTGAGCTTCCCAACGGAAATTGCCGTAACCTCTTGCAGGATCGTACATTTCTAAACGTCCGTAAAATGTTCTGAAAATATCACTTACACGAGCACTTAAAGCAGCTTTACCACCCATAAATGTGTAACGTGCACCTAAATCCATACGCCACATATCTTGCATTTCTCCTTGTACAAAACGGTATTTACCTGAGTACATAAAGAAATGTTGTAAACTAATTGATTTCGTTACTTTGAATGTGTTGTTCATACGAGCTGTCAAACGATTAGCGTCTATTTCTGCTGTGTATGGATTTTTAAATTCATCCATTCTGGCAACAACCATTGTATTGTGTGTAAAATCTCCACTAATATTTGATGACCACCATTTTGTTGGAACAAGATTAAACGCTAATTCGAAACCATATGCATTTACTTTATCGTAGTTTTCATATAATTGGATGAATTTTTCTGAATTTGTATCATCAACCAATACACTACGGAAAATATTATCTTGTACATGTCTGTAAAATACATTAGCCGAAATAGAATTTTTACCAATTCGTTGTAAATATCCAACTTCAAAATTATCTGTGTATTCAGGTTTTAATTCTGGATTTCCAATGCTTGACATTAATGGAGTTGACCATTCTGCTACTGGAGATAATTGTCTGATTCCTGGACGATCTATTCGACGGCTATAATTCAACGAAACTTGTCCTTTTTCTGATACATCGTATGTTAAGAATGCAGATGGAAAGAAATCTAATTTATCTTTATCAATATTCTTCGTTTCTTGATTGTAAAAATAATTTCCTTTGTCTTTATATTGTTCTGCTCGTAATCCTAATTGCATACCAAATTTCCCGAATTTTTGACCATAATTTACATATGCAGAAAGGAAATCTCTCGTGAAATCAAAATCTGTACTAGGGTCAATTAAGGTGTTTTCGATATCAATTCGTCTATCAGTTAGCAACGTATTGTTATTTTTTTCGCGACGAAATTGCAATCCTGCTTCTATTTTTCCGCCATCTTTTATTTGATTTGTATAATCTAAATTTACACGAACATTATCCGTTTTAGAATCACGATCTTCGTAATAATTTTCTGTTTCAGGATAAGTATTGTGCATATTTCGCCAATCCGTATTTGTCGCTTGAGAGAAAAATGCATCTAAAACAATGTTGTGGTCTTTTTTATCGAAATCACGTTTAAAGTTTAAACTATAGTCTTGACTTTTCCAATCTCCATCAAAATTAGAATTATTTGGGTGAAGAGTATTGACATCTGTTTTTATAATGTCCGAACCAATTTCACCATGTCCTTCTCCAAACCATTGATTGGTATAAACTGTTAAAGCTGTTTTATCATCAATAAACCAGTCAAATCCGAATTTAGCTGCTTGACTTTCATCTTTATTCAAAATATCAATCGCTTGCCAACGTTTAGAATCATAATTATCTAAGTATCCATGAAATTCGCTTGGACGTTTGTTGTAGCTATAATTTCCAAAAAAGTTAAATGAACCTATATTTACATTTGCAGTTAATGAATTATTGAAACGACTTTTTTTACCTTGTTCATAACCTGTATTTAACGTAACATTATATCCTTTTTTCTGACCTTTTATCATGACAATATTAATGATTCCAGATTTCCCGTCTGCTTCATATTTTGCAGAAGGATTGGTTATAATTTCTACACTTTTTATTTGATTAGAAGGAATTTGTTTTAATACTTCCGAAGCTGATAAAGAAGAAGGTTTACCGTCGATATAAATTTTTACATTTTCGTTTCCTCTTAGAGATAACTCACCTGTTTGTTGATCCACATTAACAGACGGAATGTTATTAAGAACAGCAGCTGCGTTCGCTCCAGCAGACACTAAATCATTTCCTACTTCTACAACACGTTTGTCAATTTCGTTGCGATATTGCGAAACTTCTGCACGTACAAAAGCACCTTTTAATTCTACTGTCTCAGTATATGAAGCTTGTAAAACAATATTTCCTAAATTTAATTCACCTCCTTTTACTTCTGCTGTTGTCACAGATTGTTGGTAGCCAAATTCTGTAATTACCAAACGATAATTTCCGTCTTCTAAATCTGGAATTTCAAATGTTCCATCTTCATTAGCATAAACTTCATCAAATAATTCTTTTGAATCAGCTTTAAAAATCTGAATTGCAGCCATAGCTACAGATTCATTTTTTGCATTTTCAATCTTTCCCTTCACAGGATGATGCTCCTGCGCAAATCCGTAAATAGAACAAACGGAGAAAAGAATAGCTAAAGTAATTTTATTTAATTTCATAGTTGATATTTTGCATAGTACTATGTTTTACATAATACAAAGTTATAATGATCCGAACTTTTACCTAATAAGACGCAAGAATTAAAAAATTGTTACAACAATTATAATTTTTTTTAAAATTTTATTTCCTCAACTGAAAAACTTACTTTTATCATTCAATTAATATTAATTCAAAAATTGCTAAAACATTGAGTTCAATTGTCATATTAGGCGCAGGTAATGTTGCATTTCATTTAACTCGTGCATTAATCGAAAACACTTGCAATGTTCGACAAATATTCAATAGAACATTAGAGCATGCCAGAGAAATAGGCGAAGCAAATAGAATTTCGTACACTGATAAAATATCTGAAATTGAAAAAGCAGATGTTTACATTATCGCAAGTGCGGATTCTGGTATCGAAGAATTTTCGCATTATATCCCATACGATGATGTATTAGTCGTGCATACATCAGGTTCGTCGCCAATGTCTGTGTTGAAAGGAGATTATCGTAAAGGAGTTTTTTATCCGTTGCAAACTTTCTCGAAAGAAAGAACGATGCGTTATGATAATATTCCATTTTTTATCGAAGCCGAAAATCCTGAAGATTTAAAAACATTAAATGATTTAGGAAATCGTATTTCCAATGAAGTTCATGTGTTGAATTTTGCGAGCAGAATGCAAGTGCATATGACAGGTGTTTGGGCAAATAATTTTGTCAATCATTTATATTATATCGCTGGAAATATATGCGAACAGAATAATGTGCCGTTCGATGTTTTGTTGCCGCTAATTCAAGAAACTGCCAACAAAGTAATTGAAATGAATCCGAAAGATGCTCAAACTGGACCAGCAAAACGCGGAGATCAAGTGATTATTGATCGTCATTTAGAAGCCCTTCAAGACGATTCGAGATTATTACAGATTTACCAAATAATGACAGATTCAATTAAACGAGTTTACGAAAAATGATAAGTTATAAAGAGAAACTAAATAACATCAAAACGGTTATTTTAGATGTAGATGGAGTTTTGACAGACGGTAATTTAATTTTATTACCAACTGGCGAAATGGTGAGAACAATGAATACACGAGATGGTTATGCCATGCAATTAGCCATTAAACAAGGAATTCGTATTGCAGTAATTACAGGAGGAAGAGATGAAGCTGTAGTTAATCGTTTAAAATATTTAGGCTTAACAGATATTTACGTGAATAAACGTGATAAAGTAGATGCTTTCGAAGATTTACTTTTTTCTTACGGATTAGACCCTGATGAAATTGCTTATATGGGCGATGATTACCCTGATTTAGCTGTAATGAATTTGGTAGGATTGGCTTGTTGTCCAAACGATGCATGTATGGATGTACGTAAAGCATCTGAATATATTTCACCTGAAAACGGTGGAAAAGGTTGTGTTCGCGATTTATTGGAACAAATCTTAAAAGTTCAAAATAAATGGTATAATGCTGAAGAAATTGCTTCGGTATAAAGGAATTTAAAATGTTATTAACCGAAAAATTTAAAGATACCACTATCATTCTGGCATCACAATCGCCAAGAAGAAAAGAACTTTTAGCAGGATTAGGATTACAGTTTTCAACAATTTCATTGGATATTGACGAAACTTTTGATCGCAACGAATTGAAGAAAGCTCAAATCACCGATTATCTTTCTGCAAAAAAAGCAAAAGCTTATACAGCAATTCAACCAAATGATTTAATTATTACATCGGATACAACGGTTTGGGTAGATGATGAATCGTTAGAAAAAGCTTCGAATAGAGAAGAAGCTTACGAGATGATTAAAAAATTAAGCGGAAAAACACATTCTGTTTACACATCGGTTACCATTCGCTCTATAAAAAAAGAAGTCACGTTTTCTGACGAAACCCAAGTTACTTTTGCAGATTTAACAGATGAAGAAATTTATTTTTATATCGACAATTACAAACCTTTCGATAAAGCCGGTGCATACGGTGTGCAAGAATGGATTGGCTACATTGGTGTTGATAATATGAATGGTAGTTATTTTAATGTAATGGGATTGCCAACGCACAAGCTATATAAAGAGTTAATGAAATTCTAAATCATATCATCCAGCTTCGGCTGGATTTTTTTATTCTACAATTATCGTATTTTTGTTTTTCTAAAAAATCAATTTTATGAAGGTCGGTTTATATTTTGGATCATTCAATCCTATTCATGTCGGACATTTAATTATTGCCAATCATTTTCAACAATTCACCGATTTGGATCAGGTTTGGTTTGTGGTTTCGCCTCAAAACCCATTGAAGAAAAAGAGTTCGTTGGCAAATGAATACGACCGATTAGAAATGGTTGAATTAGCGATTAAAGATTATCCTAATCTACGTGCATCCAATATTGAATTTACGTTACCAAAACCATCTTATACGATTGATACGTTAATTCATCTGAAAGAAAAATTCCCTGAACACGAATTTGCATTAATTATGGGTTCTGATAATTTGGATGGAATTTCGAAATGGAAAAATGCTGAGATTTTAATGCGCGATTACCAATTTTATGTTTATCCGCGTCCTGGTTATTCGCAAGAAGAAAATTTTGACAATGTAGAAATGGTCGAAGCGCCTTTGATGGAAATTTCGTCTACATTTATACGAAATGCAATCAAAGATGAAAAAAATATCAAACCAATGTTACCTAATAAAGTTTGGGAATATTTGGATGGAAGTAATTTGTATGGATAGTTTTTAATGAGCAAATTAGTTAATTTGGAGATGTGATAATTTTAAACTTTATGTGATTCTGAAACAAGTTTAGAATGATTCATAAACTTTGTCAAGCTGAATTGATTTCTGCTTCTCATCTAAAACATAAACTTAATATTACTTAGTGAAAATTCATATGAAATCACGATTTTTATAAAAAATATTGCATGACAAAACAAGCTACAATAAATGATTTACAAACATTAGCACCATTATTTGATGCCTATCGCCAATTTTATGATAAAGAAAGTGATGTTGAAGGTGCAAAAGAATTTTTGTTAGAGAGAATTGCCAATAACGAATCGGTGATTTATTTGGCTTTTGACGAAAAAGAGAATGCAGTTGGCTTTGTACAATTGTATCCTTTATTTTCATCTACTCGAATGAAACGTTTTTGGATGTTGAATGATTTATTTGTTTCGCCTGAATTTAGAGGTCAAGGTTTTTCAAGAGAATTGATTGATCAAGCAAAAAAATTATGCAGAAAAACTGATGCTTGTGCGATGTTGTTAGAAACCAGTGTTACAAATGAGATTGGTAATTCGTTGTATCCAAGTGCTGGATTTATACTGCGCGATGATGCGAATTTTTATGAATGGGAAGTTGAACCAAATTGACGTTTCAATTCGTAGATAATGTCTTCTAATCCGTTTAATTTTATTTCGTAAACAGTCGATAATAAAACGCCTAATTTTCCTTTCGGAAATCCACCTTTTCCTACAAACCATTCAAGATAAGATACAGGTAAATCGCACAACATACGCCCTTCGTATTTACCGAAAGGCATTTTAGTTGTGACAATTTCTTTTAATATTTCGGGACGAAATCCTTCCATTATTTTGCTACAGTTCCTTTGTAAGTTGACATTCCATCCTTGAAATTGTTTGCATTACTGAACCCTTTTTCTTGCATTTTTTCTGTTGCTAATTTTGCACGAACGCCAGATTTACAATAGATGTAATAATTTTTCTTTGGATCTAATTTTTGAATTTCTTCTTCGAAATTAGGATTTTTTACATCGATGTTAATTGCACCAGGAACATGACCTTCAGCATACTCTTCTGGTGTACGAACGTCTAACAAAACATTCTTTTTGTTCTTCAAATTAACCTCCGAAGCATTGTCTAATGTAGAAGTTATTTCTTCTATTTTAGCTTGTTTTTCATGAGTTATAGTTGAACTATTTGCACAAGACCCTAAAAATAGAGTTCCTGTAATCATTGCGATTCCTAAAATTTTATTTACCATTATATTGATTCATTGTGTTACTTAATCCTTGAAAAATAAACGATAAAACAGCATCTGCAGCCAAATTTAATCGTTCATTCATTTTTTCGTTTTCTTCTGCCGACCATTCTCCTAAAACATAATCAACTTGTCTGCCTTCCGAAAATTCGTTTCCTACACCAAAGCGTAATCTCGCATAATTTTGACCACCAACTTTGTTCTGTATATCTTTTAAACCATTGTGCCCACCGTCGCTTCCTTTTCCACGCATACGAATTGTTCCAAATGGTAAATTCAAATCATCGGTGATGACAAATATATTTTCTAACGATATATTTTCTTTTTTCATCCAAAAACGAACTGCATCCCCACTCAAATTCATATAAGTATTTGGTTTTAATAACGTCACAGGTCTCGCTTTATATTTAAATTGTGCTACATCGCCAAAATTAGAAGGAGAAAATTTTGCTCCAGTTTTTTTAGCAACTTCTTCAACCACCTTGAAACCAATATTATGACGCGTATTTTCGTATTGAGCTCCAATATTTCCTAGCCCAATAATCAGATATTTTTGCATGCAACAAAATTACATCTTTTTACAATCATTCGGAATAAATATTTAACTTCGCTTTAAAATCTACTAAATTGGTATAGGTTTTGAAAAGACATGAAATCGATAAAAAATTATCATGAAAAAAATAATTAGCGTTTTAATATTATTTGTTGGGATGAATGCCTTTTCTCAGAAAATTCCAACACTAATGAAAACTGAATTTCCTGCAGCAGCTTTACAAGATAGCGTAGTTGATTTGGAAGGAAATTCAGTAACCATCGAAAAAATTGTTTCGAACAATAAAGGTAAAATTGTTTTGATAGATTTATGGGCAACTTGGTGTGGAGATTGTATCAAAAATATGTCCTCGTTGAAAAAATTACACGAAAAAAATCCTGATGTAACATTTGTTTATCTCTCAATGGATAAGTCTGAAGAAGCTTGGAAAAATGGAATTGAAAAATATCAAATTGAGGGTCAACACTTTTACTTAGGAAACAATTGGAAGGGTAATTTTGGCATAGGGATTGATCTAAATTGGATACCGAGATATTTGGTTCTTGATCAAAATGGAAAAATAGCAAATTACTACAGTGTAAAAGCTGATGATCCAAAAGTTCAGGAAACAATTGATCTTTTACGAAATAAATAGTTTACCAACCTAAGGGTGATTGAAATTGAAAAATCAATCACCCTTTTCTTTTATTAATTGCTAAAAATCAATACCTTTCATAGAATAAAAATAAATATTCTATAATTTTTTGTAGAGCATTTTTTATATCAAACTTTTAGTTATTATTGCATTGATTTTAATACCCTTTATATTTATATGAAAATATGCTTCGTAATGTATCCTTGGGACAAGGTTGAACCAGGAAAAGACACCACTATGCGAATTATTAAAGAATGCGTAGATCGTGGTTTTGAAGTATCCTATTTAACAAAAAAAGATATCTCTATTGCCAAAGGCAAAGTTGTAGGTAACTGCAGAAAGATGATTACTACAGACACAACGGATTGTGTAGAATTTTATCACACCATGAAATTTGAAAGTAGTATCAAAGATTTAACCGAGTTTGATATGATTTTTATGAGAGCCGATCCACCAATTGATCCGCTTTTATTGAACATGTTAGAATTAATCGAAGATAAAGTTTTTTTCGTCAATAAAATTTCTGGTTTACGTAAAGCAAATAACAAAATATACGCTGCTTCTTTTGATGATGGTCAGGAAACAATTGTTCCTCAAACGCTTATTACGAAAGATATCGATTTAATTAAATCGTTTGTTGAAGAAAATAAATTCGAAAAATTTATCATCAAACCATTAGATGGAATGGGAGGTAAAGGTGTAATTCTTTTCGAACGAAAAAATATTGGTAACTTAAGCTCGATTTGCGATTTTTATGTCAATCATTCTGGAATTTCTCAACCTATTATTTGTCAAAATTATATTGAAGGTGCAGAAAAAGGAGACGTTCGTGCAATTGTGATTAATGGAGAACCTATTGGCGCTATTATGCGTGTGCCTGCAGATGGTGATCACCGTTCTAATATTTCGGCTGGTGGTTCTGCAATTAAACATGATATGAGTGAGCATGAATTAGAATTGTGCCGTAAAATAGGGAAACAATTAAATGAAGATGGAATTTATTTTTGCGGAATCGATTTGATTAACGGAAAAATGGTTGAATTAAATGTCGTAAGTCCTGGGGGAATTGTCCCTCATAACAATGTAAACAATAACAACGAGATACAGAAACAAATTGTATCAATGTTATTGGAGAAATATAAAGAATTTAAAGCATGAAATCCTTAAGTATACAGCAAATATTAGATAATATTGAGAACGAAATTGTATTTGAAGCTTATGCAGAAGACGACTCATTCAAAATAAAAATTGACGAATACATTCCTTACGTTTGTGCTGCCATTCACGATGGTGGACAAATGCGCGAAGATATTCGAGAAAAATGTTTATTGAGTAATTACGAGCGTTGGTACGAAGAAGATCCTCATACAGCCGAGTTTGTAGAAACTTTCCCAATCTTAATTCAAGGTTGTGATTCTCGATTTGAATACGATTTAAACCGTGGTCCAGAAAATGCTGTGTACGAAGAAGCTTGGGGAAAACAAGTTTGGAAAGAGCCTTTATCTATTTCTCAAAAACAAAAAAGTAGTGCAAAACACCATGCTTTTTACGAAGTTTTACAAGCTTTAATCAGTAAGCTCGAATCTAAGTTTAAATCGTGTTTGGTATACGATATTCATTCTTACAACTGGAAGCGTTGGGATCGTCCAGTTCCTGTTTTTAATATTGGAGCTGAACGTATCGATAACGAACGTTATGGAAAATATGTTGAAAGTTGGCGCGATGAATTGGCAAATATTGAAATAGAAAATATTCATAATTATTCGGCTATAAACGATGTTTTTTACGGACGTGGTTATTTGTTAGAATTTGTGACAACTAATTTCAAAAATACATTGGTATTAGCGACAGAGGTTTCTAAAATTTATTGTGATGAATTGACGGGAGAATCTTTCCCCGAAATTATCAATCAAATAAAAGAAGGGTTTAAATCGGCAATTTTAAATCATGCTTATGAATTCGTAAAAACAGAAACAACCTATAAAGTAGGATCAAAACAAGTGAATATTCTGCACAACGAATTGGAATCTGATTTGGTGAAAATTGACAAACAATTGTATCAATTGGTTCAGAATTTTGAATTGTTAAGTGTTATCAATCCAATAAACTTAGAGTTTGAAAAAAAGAAATTCTTGGCTTCTAAATATACATACGAACCTCAATTTAAGTACAATCCTCTAAATATTGATCCATTCGAATTTAAACGAAAATTATCAAATATTAAAGTCGAAAAAATCAATGATATCAGTATTCAAAACATGTACATGAATACTATCAATGCCTATTTTGATAAGGTAGATTTGTTGGCAAATCTTGGGACAGATAAATTCTTGTACAATTCGTTGCGTTATTTTGGTGAACCAACTAAAAAAGACATCGAAAATGCGAATTTCATACTGTATTGTCCTGAATTTAGGATGGATAAACAAGGTGATTATACCGAAGAAGAAGTTGTAAATTTATTTAGAAATGCAACAAATGATTACGGTTTCAAGTTTGATATTGAAGTTTCGGATGATATTGCATCAAAAGCGCTTGTGATTAACAGCAAGAAAAAAGTGGTGATTAAGCGAGGTGTAAAATTCGATAAACGTTTTACAAATGGTTTAATTGAACACGAAATTGGTGTACACATGGTGACGACGATGAATGCATTGGATCAACCATTAAAAATATTTAGCATTGGTTTACCTGTTAATACGTTAACGCAAGAAGGTTTAGCGATTTTAAGTGAATATTATTCTGATTCTATTAATCATAGCCGATTGAGAGAACTTGGTTTGCGCGTAATGGCAGTTCATATGTTGACAAACGGAAAATCTTTCAACGAAACATTTATGACATTGATGGAAGAATATAAAATGCAAGCAGAAGATGCTTTTTATTTGTCAACTCGTGTGTATCGAGGTGGTGGTTTCACGAAAGATGCGCTTTATTTAAAAGGTTTAAAAACAATTTTGAACTATGTTGATCAAGGACGTTCTTTGGATAATTTATTAATTGGTAAAACATCAGTAGAATATATTGATACGATTGATGAGTTAGTAGAACGAAAAATGATTAATAAACCAAAGTATTACACAAAAATTTTCAAGAAACATCTTGAAAACCCAGAAATTAATCCAATTTTACAATATATTTTTAATGGAATTAAAGACTAATAAAAAAGCGAGATTTTATCTCGCTTTTTTATTTTAATTAGTTTTTAATCGTTTATTTTTAAACATTTCAGGTTTGTAATTTGTTATAAAAACCCCACAAATAATTAGAATTGTAGCAAATATAAATTTAATTGAAATTTCTTCGTCTAAAATTAACCAACCTAAGATAATGGCAATAATTGTGTTAAAATAGGAGAGGATTGAAACTTGTATTGGAGAAATTTTTGTTAATGCATAATGAAATGAGAAAAATGTGATAACAGAGCCAAAAATTGCTAAATAAATCATTGCAGAGATACTTTTTATACTCCAATTCTCGAAATTATAATTTTCTGTAAAAACTAAAGCAAAAATAATTTGGACAATTCCAGCAAACATAAATTGGTAAAAGAGGTTTAATGAAATATTCTTAGATTGAATATTCATTTTCTTCGTGAAAATAGTTCCTGATGCCCAGCCTGTAATCGCACAAAAAAGCAAAATAATTCCAGTTCTAAATTCTGGATTTGCTAATTCTTGAATTCCATCCCAAAAAATAAAAATTACTCCACCAAAACAAAGTAAAACACCTAAAAATCCGCGGTAACTAAATTTTTGTAAACCAATAAAAATACTTCCTAAAAAAACGAGAATAGGAGAAGTAGCGCTAATTAATGCTGCTAAACTACTTGATAAATTTTCTTCTGCAACTGTCATTAACCCATTTGCTCCGATTAGCATAAGCGTAGAAAAAATAAGTTGATAAGATAGGTTTTTCCATCCAATCCATTTTAATTCTTTTTTCGAAATTAAAATGATTAACATAATAATTCCGGCTAAAAATTGACGAATTCCAGCAACAAACCATCCAGGAATTGTTTCTACAGCTACACGAATTCCGAGAAAAGTTGTGCCCCAAACAATCGCAACTATGCATACAGCAATCAATAATTTGATGTCTTTCAAGATAAAAAGAATTTAAGTGTTAATTTTATTTAAGTGTTATAAAAATAAAAAAAGCGATTCTGGTACACTGCCCCCAAAAAGTTAGACACTTTTGGGGGCATTTTTTATGACAAGAAAAGTAAAATATGGTGTAGCATTT
>NZ_JACALO010000011.1:0-74435 GCF_030328185.1 Empedobacter sp. 225-1
ATGAGCCCGATACAATATCGAACTCATTTTTATAATTATTAATTTTTAATCTGTCCAAACTTTTGGGTGCAGTCTAATCTTGAAGTCGTTTTTCTATATAATTTGTAATTATTTTAACTGAAAATATTCCATTTCAACCCAAGTTGAAATTTAAAATCTCGGTACGGAACATTTGGTGCGGCAAAATATTCTGGTTCTTTAGTGAAAGAAGCATTGATATGTTCACCACGAATGTAGAAACGCATATTACGAACCTTGAAATTGATAAAAACATCCAAAATAGGATAACCTCCAATCTCTTGAATATTAGTTGGGTCTTGTATGGCAAATTCATTAAGTATCGGGATGTAACGTAATCCATTGTATTTCGTAAAATACGTTGCATTAATACCCGCTTGTAATTGTGCATTTTTATTAAATAATTCTCCTTGCCAATATAACGTTTCACGAATCAAGAAGTCTGGCAAAGGCATAATATTTTCATTCTTGGTTACTTTTTGATATTGAGCTGTCGAAACCAAATTTATTTTTCCGAAACGTAAATGATTTTCACCTTTTATTTTGAAATAATTGATATTATCATTTAGCTGTTTGTAAACTAAATCTGAATCCAGGTACACTTTATTGTCGAGATTGTAAAGAGATGCTTCTACTGTCGTATTTACTTTATCTAATTTTAATTTTGCAAATAAATTTTGAACATTTTCTGTTTCAAACTTGTTTGCGTAATTAAAATCGGCAAAAAAACTTTGATTATAAATGGCATTCAACGATGGAATCTTTGACTGTATAACCGCTCCTGCACTTAATGTATAACCTTCTATTGGCGTAATATCTAAAACGGCATCCACATTGTAGACACTTTTATAATTATCCGATTGCAGATACTCTACATTTCCGTAAAGTTTTAACTTTTCATTCCAATCAAAATCCACTTTTCCTACAACTCCAAAAAGATTTTCTTTTATTTCTTTAGGATTAATTACATTATAAATTATGTTGTCATCTTCATCCACTTTAGAAAAAATAAAAGGCTCTTCTGAAAACACACGCAAACTCTTTAATTTAACTCCGGCCTCAATTTTCACACGATCGGTCCAAAGAAAACCAGCAGTTGTTGTATTCGACAAATCAGTAAAACTCTTTTTATTTCTGTTGTCAAGTCCTGTTATCAGAGGTGTATCATACAAATCACCATTTGGAGAGGAATCTTCGTATCGATATTTTTGTTTTTCGTAGGAAAACTTGTTCTTTAATTCGATCGGATTATAAAAAGTAGAATCTTTTTCGTTCAACTTTTTTAAAATTCCATACGACGCATTCAACTCAATTCGACGTGCATCAAATTCAGATTTTGCTGTTTGGGAATTTACATCGATATTACGAATATTTGTCTTTCTACGTTCATCTTGTAAAATAAAATCGTAAATATCTTTTATTCCACCGTTTTCATTATTTTTCAAATTCTGCGCTGCATAATTCCACCACAACTTGAAACGTTCTGATTTTGTTTTATAATTTGATGAAAATACGAATGTATTATTCTGTGCCTTTTCGTGTTTATAACGGCCTTCAGAAATTAAACCTCGGTAATGAAAAGTGTAGTTGAATTGCTTGTTGATATTGTGCGAAAATGTGGAAGACAAAAAGTTTCCTTCTTTTACGCCATTTTCGTAAATAAACTCAGTATAAGGCGATTTTACATCGTAATATTTGATCTCATTCGCATAATAATAGTTATACTTTTTACCTGTTGGCAACATCGATGGATTGAAAGGTGAATTTTGATATTCTAAATCCACAACAACACCTCCAACATTAGGATAAAATAATTTCCCAAACGCATCCTGCTTTATAAAATTTTGGTTGTAATAGTTTTTGATATGCAATGTTGTATCAATAACTTCTGGCTTTCTGCCATTTGTCCAAAATTTATAATCGTCGATTTTAGTTTTAAAATACGTTATAGAATCATTCCCTGACGATCCTTTTAAAGGTTTTAAACTTTTTATCGAATCTTCTTGAGCTTGTGCTATCACAGCTCCCAATAAAAATAAACCAATGATTGTTTTTTTCATCCTGTTGAATAAATCCTTACAAAAGTAATCTAAAATTGAGAGATACAAAAAATCCCACTTATTTCTAAGTGGGATAATGTTATAAAAAATTTAGAATTAATTTCCCCAAAGAGGATGTTGTGTCATGTTTGTATTTAATAATCTTGACGATAAAGATATTGGATACACAAAATATCTACTATCAGCAGGTATAGAGCATTTATCTCCAAGACAATTTGTCTTTTTATCAAAACCTAAATTATTACGTTTCAAATCGAAAAAACGATGTCCTTCTGCAACAAATTCTTTCTGAGCATCTAACAAAATAGCTGTTAAAGCGTCTCCTGAATAAGGTTGTGCTTTTCGTTCTGCTGCATGTTCGTTTAACATAGCCAAAGCTCCAGCATTATCTCCTTTTTTCGCCATCGCTTCCATGATAACATACTTCGCTTCTGTCATACGAAAGACTTTGATATTTCCAAACCAATTTCCTCCAACACTACGAGGGTATTTTCTTGTCCAAACTCCTTTTGGAGTATCTTGATCAGGACCTGATGGATTAATTAAAGCTACACGTGAATCATCGTCATCTTTATTTGGTGTATCTACTCCGTCAAATAGCTCATACACCCATTCACGAATTAATAAGCCTTTGTGAGTTCCTTGATTAGAATAAAATGTTGCAGGATGTGCATTAATTTGCAATGAGAATCCTGACTTTTGCTCTATTTCATAAATAGTTTCTGGTTGTTCTTCTGATTTTGCTTCAGTTGTTCCTGTAAAGTAATCATATAACTTATCATTCGTAATGACTTCAAAATTACTTGGAGAGTTCTCTAATACTTCAGTTGCATACTGTATTGCTTTATCATAATCACCAGAAGCTCCTCTTGTCAAATAAACTTTAGATAAAATCAGCCTACCTGCAGTTGGAGAAAGAAATGTTTTTGAAACTCTTGAACCTGGATTCATTTCACTAATTCCTTCTGTTAAATCTTTGATAATTTGATCATAATTTTGTGCAACTGTAGCTCTTGCTGGGTTTACATTAGGCGTTGTATATTTTTCTAACATCAAAGGAACACCATATTCTTGGTATTGACCTGATGTAGGATTTGATGAAAACAACTGAACCAAATAAAAATAGGCTAATCCTCTTGCTATTTTTGCTTCTCCTTTGAAACTTTTTACGACTGCTGTTTCAGGTAAGTTTTCGTCATAAATAACAAAATTTGCTTTTTGTATCACATCATACAGAGATCTAAATGGGCCAAATCCACTATCGCCTGACCACCCCATACTTTGTTGAGTTTGATAATAACCACTTTCCAATATATTACTTGCAAATACATTATCAGAAATTATGTCTGCATTAATTAATAATCCTGCTCCAAATAAAGATTCAGAGGCTAATGAATTATAAATATTATTCGTTGCCCATAACATCTCCTCTTCTGTTTTTAAATCTCCTGTATAGATTTCGATGATTGTAGGCTCTATATCTAATTTGTCTTCGCTACAAGAACTTAGTCCCATTATGGCTGTTGTTACAAGTAAGCTTAATATAATTTTTTTCATAATTTTTTTGTAAGAATGTTAAAAATCTAATGATACTCCTAAAGAAATAGACTTCATAATAGGTGATGTATAGTCATATAGACCTTTTCCTCCTGCTCCTCCATAAGCATTAGAGTTTGATTCTGGGTCAAAATCTAAATCTTTATCGAATGCATACATCCACAGGTTAACTCCTTTTGCATAAATTGTTAAATTATCTACTCCTGTACTTTTCTTGAATAAGTCATTAAACCTATACGAGAATTTCACTTCTTTCAAACGAATATGATCTCCTTTTCTCACCCAACGATCAGAAAGCAATTCAGTTCCATTCCCTTGTCCTGCAATTGGCTTAGGATTTTTAGCGTTTCGATTATCTGGTGTCCAAGCATCGTATAATGCAGATTTAATTTGGTTATTCCCCATTTTAGATCCGTCACTTAAGATAAAGTTTTGCCACATATTGTGTACATAGAAATCAAATTGTCCTGTGAAAAATACCGAAAGCGTAAATCCCTTATAAGAAAAATCATTTTTGATACTTGCTAAATACTTAGGAAATCCAGATTTTCCTAACCAAACGCTTTTTGCTGCTGTTCTATCAGTAGTCGTTGCTGTTTTTGTTCCGTCAGTCCACCACATTCCTGCTCCAGTTTCTGGATCTACTCCAGCCCATAATGGCACATAATATTCTCCATACTCATGCCCTTCACTTAACGCTCTAATTCCATTTCCTGAAATTCTTTGAACTGCTTCCGGATTATCCGGGAATAATTTTACTACTTTATTACGATTATATGCAAACGTTCCAAAAATATCCCATTTGAATTCTTTATTAATTGGTTTTGCATTGATTGTAGATTCAATTCCTTTATTAGATATCTCCCCTACATTTGTTCTATAAAAACTTGGATATCCTACTGGTTCAACAAGTGTCTTATCATAAATTGCAGAAATTGTTCGTTTGTTATATACGTCTAATGTAATATCAAACATATTGAATAAACTGAAATCTACTCCAATATTTAATTGTTTACTTACTTCCCATTTTAAATCTGGATTACCAATTTCTGTTAATCCTATAGTAGGATTTGTTCCATATCCTGTAGAATTTACAGCTTGTAAAAAGTATGTATTATATTGCCTTCCCCAACTATCTGCATAAGGTATATTCCCTATTTCACCATAGTTTCCACGTAGTTTTAATTTAGATAAAACTCGACCGTTTCCAAAGAATGCTTCTCTTGAAATATCCCAACTACCACCAGCAGACCAGAAAATACCACTTTGTTCATTCTTTCCTAAAGTAGAGTTAGCATCTCTTCTTAATTGCCCAGAAAATGTATATTTACCATCTAATGTATAATTCAATCGTCCGAAGTACGATATTTGCGTCCATCTGTATGGTTCAGATTCTCCTGCAGAAATACCTTTTGGATTCCCCCCAAATGTCAAATAAGGTAATGGTCTTGTTAAACCTACTACTCTTGCCCACTCTTGTGTATATTCGTGTTCTTGGTACTCCATTCCTACCCACGCTTGCAAATCATGTCTGTCGTTAAAAACTTTTCTGTAACTTACAGAGTTCTGCCAATTCCAATCGTAAGCATTTGTGTGTGCAACTGTAACTATACCTCCTGGTAAACCATTTAGAAGATCAGGATTAACTCCTGGTGCAATTTCTTGATTTTTACCATCTGCAATAGAAGGATCCCAATATTGTTTTTCTTTAATTTTTTGGTTTTGGATACCAAACATCGAAAAGAAATACAAGTTTTTTGCTAAGGTATATTCTGCATTAATCGAAGCTAAATACGTTTGAATATTTCCTTGTACAAAATCTATATTTTGAATCGCCACAGGATTAAATCCTGAATTCCCTGCTCCTAAATGTGTTTGGTTATAACTTCCATCCGCATTATAGATCGGATAAATAGGTAAAATAGAAAACTGTGTTGTCCATGGATTACGATATGCTCCTCCATCATCAAATGTATGTCTTCTTACATTAGAATAATTCAGGTTAAGTCCTAAAGTCAACTTATCATTAATTTTATGATCTAAAGCTGAATTTATACTTAGACGATCAAATTTTGAATTTATAATCAGTGATTTATTATCATAGTATGATCCTCCAATACGGAAAGATGTATTTTCACTACCTCCTGTAGCTGAGAAATTATAAGTGTTAACCATCGCTTGGTTACGTTGTATAGCTTTTCTCCAATCAGTATCCGTAACGCCATCATAATTATATTGAGATTTTGTTACAAATTCCCTTGCTGCATCCATTGTAGGATAAACAAGATTTCCATTTTTATCTTTTGCCTCTGTATTGAAATAAGATAATGCTGCCCATTCCATAAACTCGGCAGAGTTCATAAACTCTTGTTCATTATAAGCTATCGATTGTACCCCCGTATCACTTGATATATTAAATCGTGTTTTCTGATTGTATCGTCCTTTTTTAGTTGTAATCACGATTACTCCATTTGCTCCACGCGCTCCATATAGAGCAGTTGCCGAAGCATCTTTAAGAACCATCACATTTTCAACAGCATTTGGATCAATTGCAGCCAAAGGATTCCATGACTCCATTATCCCTGCATTATCTGTTCCTTTTCCTACAACAATACCATCAATTACATACAATGGATTTGGTGATCCAATAAGCGAGCCTACTCCACGAATTGTAATAATATTAGTAGAACCTGGATCTCCTGAATTAGATGAAAATGTTAATCCAGCAACACGTCCATTTAAGACTTCATCAATTGAAGCTGTAGGAGCTAATTCGAAGTCTTCTCTTTTTACAATATCATAAGCACCAATTTTTTGTGCGACATCCATTTTGATCCCACCAACTAAATTTACGGTACCTAATTCGATATTTTCAGATGCTTTTGAAGCGAATTTCACATCACCAAGCATTGTTGAAGTAACTTTAATTATCTTTTCTTCTCCCATAGAATCGATAATTTTTAATGTATCCCCTACTTTCGCGTCTACATTAAAATTTCCATCTCCATCTGTATACACAGAAGCTCCTGTTCTTGTAACAATCACTTCTGCTTCTTCCATTGGAAATCCATTCGAGTCTTTTAAGACTCCTTTGACTTGAGCATAAGCCAAACCTCCCATCAAAAACATTGATAGAATGCCCAAAGAAGTAAATCTTCTCCTCATATTGTGTTAATTTTTAGTGCTAATTATTACAAATATGATAAATAAATATTTGTAATGCAAATATTTTGTTAAAGTTATTAAAAATTAACAAAAAAAAACCACTTATCTCTAAGTGGTTATATATTAATATAATAATAAATTATTCTGTTTATCAAAAAGAATAAGTAGTGCCTTCAGCTCCGTCTTTTAGTTGGATTCCTAAATCACTTAATTGATCACGAATTTGATCTGATAAAGCCCAATTTTTATCTACACGTGCTTGATTACGCATTTCGATTAGCATTTTTACAACACCATCTAATTTATCAGAACTTTCATTAACAGTTTCAGTATCTAAACCTAATACATCATGAACAAAACCATTCATAATCGCTTTCAAGCGTTCTAAATCTTCTGCTGTAATATTTTCGAAACTATCTTTGATTGAGTTGATCATTTTCACGGCATCAAATAAATGAGCGATCATAATTGGCGTGTTGAAATCATCATCCATTGCAGTATATAATTTCGCTTCCAACTCATCAATGTTAACAGTAGATATTTTTTTTGGTGTAATATTTTCTAACGTTTTTAAGGCTTCAACCAAACGGTTATACCCTTTTTCCGAAGCCAACATTGCTTCATTCGAAATATCTAACACACTGCGGTAATGCGCTTGTAAAAAACAAAAACGAACGACACTTGGATGAAACGCTTTTTCGAAAAAGTTATTTTCGCCATTTACCAATTGCATTGGCAAGATGTAATTCCCTGTCGATTTACTCATACGTTGTCCATTCATCGTCAACATATTAGCGTGCATCCAATATTTTACTGGTTCGTGGCCATTAGAACCTTTTGCTTGTGCAATTTCACATTCGTGGTGAGGGAATTTAAGATCCATTCCTCCTCCATGAATATCGAAAAAGTCACCAAGATATTTTGTACTCATCACTGTACATTCTAAGTGCCAACCCGGGAAACCATCTCCCCAAGGCGAAGTCCAACGCATAATATGAGCAGGCGAAGCATTTTTCCAAAGTGCAAAATCTACTGGATTTTTCTTCTCTCCTTGTCCGTCTAAATCTCTTGTGTTATTGATTAACTCTTCGATATTACGGTTACTTAACTCACCATAATTAAGTCCTTTTTTGTTGTATGCTTCTACATCAAAATAAACTGATCCGTTTACCTCGTAAGCTAAACCTAAATCGATTAATTTCTCCGCTAAAGCAATTTGTTCTAAAATATGTCCTGTTGCTGTAGGTTCGATTGTTGGAGGTAGTAAATTAAATTTTTCTAAAACTTGATGAAAATCTACCGTGTACTTTTGTACGATTTCCATTGGTTCTAATCTCTCTAATTTAGATTGTTTTACAAAACGATCATTTTCTACATTTCCGTCATCTGTTAAATGTCCCGCATCAGTAATATTACGAACATAACGAACTTTGTAACCCAAAAATTTTAGGTAACGATAAATCATATCAAACGACATAAATGTACGTACATTTCCTAAATGCACATTACTGTAAACCGTTGGACCACAAACATACATTCCAACATTATCTTGATTGATTGGTTCGAATGTTTCTTTCTGTCCCGTTAAGGAATTATGTAATTTTAATTGATTTTCTTTTACCATTTTATAGGATTTATAGTTTTAAACATTGAAAGGAGTTTTCATTCCGATATACGAAATAAACTCTTTTCTTAATTGCTCACTTTCTTTAAAAGCTCCACCAAATTCAGCTGTTACTGTACTTGATTCGATATCTTTGATTCCGCGCGAATTGACACACAAATGTTTCGCATCAATAATACATGCGACATCGTCTGTCCCCAAAGCATCTTGCATCGCTTTCACAATTTGCATTGTCAAACGCTCTTGTACCTGTGGACGTTTTGCATAATATTCTACAATACGATTCATTTTAGACAAACCGATTACTTTCCCTTTCGAGATGTAACCAACATGTGCACGACCAACGATTGGTAAAAAGTGATGTTCGCAAGTCGAATAAACCACGATATCCTTTTCAACCAGCATTTGATTGTAGTTATATTTATTTTCGAAAGTTGACATTCCAGGCTTACGCTCTGGTAATAAACCACCAAAAATCTCTTTTACGAACATTTTCGCAACACGTTTTGGCGTTCCTTTCAAACTATCATCTGTTAAATCTAAGCCTAAAGTTTCCATGATATTACGGAAATCCGCTTCAATCTTTTCCACTTTTTCTTCAGCAGACAACTCAAATGCATCAGCTCTCAAAGGCGTTTCTAAGTTTGCTGACATATGGTCGTCCCCCATTTCGTCATGAAGATGTTTATCACACATTACATAAAAATTTCTGCAAATTTATAAAAGTTAGTCATATAAAACCTTATCAAACCTCAATTATTCAATTGAAATGATTTCTATCTTTTATCAAATCAATGAAAAGATTATCTTTGATGTATCACAAATTCGAAAAAATGATTAAGAAAACTTACGGTATTGATTTTCTTTCGTTCGAGGATTACAAAGGAATCAAAGAAGGAAATATCGAAATTGAGCTTAACGAAGCAAGTAAAGAACAAATCTTAAAATCTCAACAAAACGTTGCTAAAATAGTTGCTTCTGGACAAACAGTTTATGGAATAAACACTGGTTTTGGACCTCTTTGCGACACAAAAATCTCTGAAGCAGAAACGCGTCAACTTCAACACAATCTATTAATCAGTCATGCAGTTGGTGTGGGAAATCCGATTAAGAAAGAAATTTCTAAAACCATGTTAATTGCAAAAGCACATGCTTTATCAAAAGGCTATTCAGGTGTGACTTTAGATGTGGTGGAACGAATTTTAGTAATGGTTGAAAAAGACATTATTCCAGTTGTTCCAGAAAAAGGATCCGTTGGTGCATCTGGAGATTTAGCTCCTTTATCACATTTATTTTTACCCTTAATCGGCGAAGGAAAAGTTTGGGATGGCGATACAATTGTTTCGACAAAAGAAGCTTTAGCCAAACATAATCTACAACCATTAAACTTATCCGCAAAAGAAGGTTTAGGATTAATCAATGGAACACAATTCATCTTATCTCATGCCTTACACGGATTAGAGAAATTTGAATATTTATTGAATTTAGCTGACGTCGCAGGCGCTTTATCATTAGAAGCTTACGAAGGTTCGCCTCGTCCATTCGAAGAAGAATTACACCAAGTTCGCCCATTCAAAGGAACATTGTTGGTTGCAGAACGTATGAGAAATTTATTAAAAGGTTCTGAAATTGCTTTCTCTCATGCAGAATGTGGTCGTGTACAAGACCCCTATTCGTTGCGTTGCATGCCACAAGTTCATGGCGCGTCACGAAATGCATTTTTCCATTTACAAGAATTAGCTGAAATCGAATTAAATTCTGTTACGGATAATCCAATCGTTGTTTCGGATAAAGAAGCTATTTCAGGTGGAAACTTTCACGGACAACCATTAGCAATGGTGTTAGATTATGCGACAATTGCAGCCTCTGAATTAGGAAATATTTCGGATCGTCGTCAATATTTATTAATCGAAGGAAAATATGGATTACCAAAATTATTGACAGAAAGTTCTGGGTTAAATTCTGGATTTATGATTCCTCAATACACTTCTGCCGCGCTTTGTACAGAAAACAAAACGTTGTGTTTCCCTGCATCTGCTGATAGTATTCCAACATCTTTAGGACAAGAAGATCACGTTTCAATGGGAAGTATTTCTGGACGAAAATTCAACCAAGTTTTAGATAATGTAGAACGTATTTTAGCAATCGAATTAATGTACGCTTGTCAAGGTTTAGAATTTAGAAGACCTCGTAAAACAAGTAAATTTTTAGAAGAAGTTTTTTCAAAAGTTCGTTCAGTTTGTCCAAAATTAGAAGACGATCGTTTGATTGGAGATGATATTAACAATATTATTGATTTATTACAAACAGAAGATTTCAAGAAATTGATTTTAAGTTTCTAAATCATTCTTTTCATCCAGATCCTGTCGAAGGATAAATTTTTAATAATATAAAAAAAGATTCCTCGACAAACTCAGAAAGACAAAAAAAACGTTCAGAATAAAAATATAAAAACACAAAAAATGACTTTTCAAGAACAAATAAAACAAGGTATTCCTTCTTTTTTACCTCAAAAAAAAGACAGAGATCCCAATGTAAGTCACGCTCCAAAGCGTAAAGAAATATTATCAGAGGACGAAAAAAAATTAGCACTTAAAAATGCTTTACGTTATTTCGATCCTATTCATCATGCTGAATTAATTCCAGAATTTAAACAAGAATTAGAAGATTTTGGTCGAATTTACATGTATCGTTTGATGCCTGATTATAAAATTTTTGCACGTCCAATTACAGATTATCCAGGAAATTCGGAACAAGCAAAAGCAATTCAATTAATGATTCAAAACAACTTGGATCATGCAGTTGCACAACACCCAGAAGAATTGATTACTTACGGAGGAAATGGTGCTGTTTTTCAGAACTGGGCACAATATCTGTTAACAATGAAATATTTGTCTGAAATGACAGACGAACAAACATTGGTCATGTATTCTGGTCATCCAATGGGATTGTTTCCTTCACACAAAAATGCGCCTCGTGTTGTCGTTACGAATGGAATGGTCATTCCTAATTATTCGCAACCTGATGATTGGGAAAAAATGAATGCATTAGGCGTTTCTCAATACGGACAAATGACGGCAGGAAGTTACATGTATATTGGTCCGCAAGGAATTGTACATGGTACTACGATAACCGTATTAAATGGTTGTCGTAAAATTGATGATAAAGGAACAGCAGGAAAATTATTTGTTACGGCTGGTTTAGGCGGAATGTCTGGAGCTCAACCAAAAGCAGGAAATATTGCAGGAGTGGTATCTGTTACTGCAGAAGTTAATCCAGCAGCGACTTGGAAACGCCACGAACAAGGTTGGGTGGACGAAGTAATTTCAGACTTGGATGAATTAGTCGCTCGTGTAAAAAAAGCTAAAGCAGATAAAGAAGTTGTTTCGATTGCTTATGATGGAAATATCGTTGATGTTTGGGAAAAATTTGACCAAGAAAACGTTTATATTGATTTAGGATCAGATCAAACTTCTTTGCATAATCCTTGGGCTGGTGGTTATTATCCGGTTGGATTAACATTAGAAGAATCAAATCAAATGATGGCCGAAAACCCAGAGTTATTCAAAGAAAAAGTCCAAGAATCTCTTCGTCGTCATGCTGCTGCGGTTAATAAACATACTGCAAAAGGAACGTATTTTTTTGATTATGGAAATGCCTTTTTATTAGAAGCTTCTCGTGCTGGAGCGGATGTTATGGCAGAAAACGGAATCGATTTCAAATATCCTTCGTATGTACAAGATATTATGGGTCCAATGTGTTTCGATTACGGATTTGGACCATTCCGTTGGGTCTGTACTTCTGGAAAACCAGAAGATTTACTAAAAACCGACGAAATCGCTTGTCAAGTTTTAGAAAAGATTATGCAACATTCTCCTGCTGAAATTCAACAACAGATGCAAGATAATATTACGTGGATAAAAGGAGCACAAGAAAATAAATTGGTTGTTGGATCGCAAGCTCGAATTTTATATGCAGATGCAGAAGGACGAATCAAAATTGCGAAAGCCTTTAACGATGGAATTGCGAAAGGTGAAATCGGCCCAGTTGTTTTAGGTCGTGATCATCATGATGTTTCGGGAACAGATTCTCCTTTTCGCGAAACGTCTAACATTTATGATGGTTCAAAATTTACAGCTGATATGGCGATTCATAATGTTATTGGGGATAGTTTCCGTGGCGCAACTTGGGTTTCTATTCACAACGGTGGTGGCGTTGGTTGGGGCGAAGTAATCAACGGTGGTTTTGGAATGCTGTTAGATGGATCTTCAGATGCTGAAAACCGTTTAAAATCAATGTTACATTGGGATGTGAACAATGGAATTGCTCGACGTTCTTGGGCAAGAAATGACGAAGCTATTTTTGCGATTAAACGCGCTATGGAAGAAGAACCTTTGCTAAAGGTTACACTTCCTAATATGGTTGATGAAAATTTATTATAAAAGCTTATGAATACTATTGAAAATTTACTCAAATTAATTTCTTCTCAAAACAAAAGAGATATTAAAAAACTCGAAATTAGAGAATTAGAAGAAGAAAAAAAAGGGAACTTTATTGCTTTTGTAGATGACCAGTCGAATAGTTACGATGTAAATATAGTAATCAAAAATAAAGAAGTTACTTCCCATTCTTGTGATTGTGGAAGTAACGAATCTTGGTGTATTCATCAAAAAAAAATGCTAGAAGAAATCGTAAAACTTACCTCTTTAAAACCTGTTAAAAAAACTCGCATAAAAAAAGAAAAAGAGAGCGAAACTTTACTTAAACTAATTGAAGAAGAAGATTTAAGAAAATGGTTACTTGATTTTTTTAATACAAATAGAGAAGCTGAACAATATTTCATGTTATCATTTTCTCAAAAACAAAAAGAGTATTCTCTTGATGAAGTAGAACAATTAATAAAAGATACAATAACCTCAATAATAGGTAAAAAAAGGAAAGTAGAAATATCCGAAGTAAAAAAGATAATCGATTTACTACAAATTGCTCTTGAACCTGTATTTGCTTATATAGATTGCATTATTAAGACGACAGAAATCGCAAAACCACTAATTATAAGAATATGTGATTTATTACTTTCTTTTCATTTTAACTCGGGTACAACAAGTAAAAGATTAGAAAAATATGTTTACGCTATTATAGAAAAATATGCTTTTAGGATCAATAAAATAGCAGTAGAAGAACAATGGAAAAACGTTGTACTTGATCATTGGAGCAACTTCCTTAATATGGATAATATAACTGTAAATGATTTTGAAATAAATAAAGAAATATATTATCAAGCGACTACAGAGAGAAAAAAAATTATCGGACAACACCTTCTAAATTACCTAAAAAAATGGCATAAAGAAAATATAAATTATAACATAGAGATTCAGACATTCTTTCTACAAATCATGATAGAGACAGAGTTGTTTACAGAAATAAAAGATTATTTCAAACCATCAATTTATCAAAATGACTATAATTTAATGATTTTAGAAGAACTAATGAAAACTGACCATATTGCTGTAGAAGCTTATTGTAAAGATATTATTTCAAACAATTCTAAAGAAAAATACAACTACCCTTATTACAATATTCTAGAAAAACTTTATAAACAGACAAATGATTTGCCTAAATATACAGAAATAAAACTTTTAAAATTCCCTTACAATCCATCATTAGAAGATTTTCTTTTTATAAAAAATCATTTAAATGAAGAAGAAAAGTTTAAAAAATTCAGAACGAAAACACTTACTAATCTTAAAATAAATTTTTACGAATCAGATGATTGTATTGATTTATATTTTAAGATATTAGATGCTGAAAAGGAGTATAAAAAAATGATCGATGTAATAAGTAATTATGTTCCAGCTGAAATAATTTTATGTTATTTTGATCAACTCTTTTTATTTAACAAAAATACCTTCTTAATAAATTTACTTAAACGTTTAGCTTATCTCTACAGTTATTCTTCTCAAAAAGATATGGAACTTGATTTAATCAATAAAATTAAAAAATCATACGGCGATATACTTATTAAAAAATATTTAGATTTTTTAATTAATAGCGATAATTTTATAAAAATTAGAATTCAGAATAATGAATTTATAGAAAAACTACTTGACTAATTTATTTGTTTAATTGTGATCTCATAGACCTAAAATAAACAGTTGAATAAAATTCTGATGCTGAAAACAGTTTAAAATCAATATACATTGGGATGTGAAACTGAAACGAAGATGCTATCTTTTCGACAAAACGTGCCATGGAAGAAGAGCCTTTGCTAAAGGTTACACTTCCTAATATGGTTGATGAGAATTTATTATAAATAACTAAACCCACCTCAATTGAGGTGGGCTTTATACTTCTATAAAAAGAATATTAAGAATGTATAGCTACAACAGTAGCTACTGCAGCTCTTACACAATCTTCGATATATGTTTTGATTGCATCACGATCCTCAACATTTATTTTACTGTCTTGATAAGCTTTTTCAACATCATTTTTCAAATCAGTAATTTTTTTTTCAGATTTCTCTATTTCTTTTGCGTCTTTTACATTAATACGATCAATCAACGCTTTACCCAAATCACTTGCTAATTTTTTAGCTTTATCATTTAACAATGCAGGCATCGGAATTTTAGCAACAGCAGCATTTGCGGCAGTAATATCTGTATAAATAACTGTTGCAATATCTGATTTTACTACAGCTTTGTCGCAACTTGATTTGCTTCGTTTGCATCATACGCTTTGTCTAAAGCTTTCTGTGACTCTTTTCGCGCTTTTTTTGAGGTGTTTCATTTTTACATGATCCTAATGTAACTAATGCAAATACACCTAAAACTATTGAATTTTTTTTCATTTTTATTTATTTTGTTAGATAGATACAACCAAATATAAAAAAACAATAATTAGACAAACATCGTTCATCTATATTTTAGAACTATTTAAATTTAACAGATCATACAAACCATTGATATATGTTAACTTATTCAATTAAAACTTCTTACCCTACATCAATACAATCAATACATTGGAATTGTAAATTTGTATAAGAAAATAAAAAAACATCATTATGAACACAAAAAATATAGAAGCGGTTATCGCTCCAAGAGAGCCTCATTTCGTAGGAGATGGATTTAGAGTTCATAACTTTATTCCGAGCGGTTATCATTTAGACATGAGAAGAATGGATCCTTTTATTATGTTGGATTACAATTCAAAATTTGATTTTCCTGCAACGGACAAACCAAAAGGTGTTGGTGTACATCCGCATCGTGGTTTCGAAACCGTAACAATCGCTTATCAAGGAAGTGTTTCTCATCATGACAGTGCTGGCGGAGGTGGAACAATTCATCAAGGCGATGTACAATGGATGACAGCTGCGTCAGGAGTTTTACACAAAGAATATCATGCAGAAGAGTTTTACAAAAAAGGAGGAATTTTTCAAATGGTTCAATTATGGGTAAATCTCCCTGCAAAGGATAAAATGAGTGCGCCTAAATATCAAGCCATTGCACACAAAGATATTCCAACTGTTGAAGTTGAAAATGGATTTGTAGAAGTTATAGCTGGTGAATATAACCAAGCAAAAGGTGCTGCATCTACTTTTTCTCCTGTTCATATGTTGAATGCAAAATTAAATGAAGGTGGTAAAGCGAATTTTAGTTTCCCAGCACATTACAATACAGTTTTATTGGTTATTGAAGGTGAAGTAAAAGTGAATGAGCAAGAAATTGTTCCAACAGATCATTTGTTATTGTTTACTAATGAAGGAGAAGATTTTACAATCGAAGCGACTGAAAGTAGTGTGGTACTTATTTTGAGTGGAGAACCTCTAAATGAGCCAATCGCATCATACGGTCCATTTGTAATGAATACACAAGAGCAAATTCGTGAAGCATTTGACGATTACAATCACGGAAAATTTGGTACATTAGAAGATTAAATATTCAACTTAAAAATATATTAGATGGAAATTAAACAAATTGATGATAAAAAAAATGGCGCTTTTGCCATTTTAGATGGCGATAAAAAAGCTGGAGAAATGAGTTATGTTTGGGCTGGAGATGATAAAATCATCATCGATCATACAGAAGTTGATGAAGCTTATGGCGGACAAGGTATTGGTAAAAAAGTTTTATTAGCCTTGGTTGATTGGACAAGAAATAATAATATTAAAGTTATTCCTTTGTGTCCTTTTGCAAAAGCACAATTTGATAAAAACACAGAAATTAGAGATGTTTTATCTCAATAAAAAAAGGAACTCGATTTAGAGTTCCTTTTTGTTTTTAATATCCTATCGCTTTATCATCACCGCGTGGATCTGCGCCTGCTTGATATGTCCCGTCAGTATTAACTAATATTCCATCTACTCGCCCATAAGGTTGACGTTCTTTCAAAACATAACCTTTTTGTTTTAACGATTCGCGAAC
Organism: Empedobacter sp. 225-1; assembly: GCF_030328185.1. Lineage (NCBI taxonomy): Bacteria > Pseudomonadati > Bacteroidota > Flavobacteriia > Flavobacteriales > Weeksellaceae > Empedobacter > Empedobacter sp. 225-1. The sequence continues at coordinate 16,845 of NZ_JACALO010000011.1, forward strand.
GTTTTCTGAAATTGCATTTGGTTCATAATCGATTTGATCTGGTAACCATTGATGATGAAATCTTGGTGCAGCAACAGCTTCTTGCATTGTCATTCCGAAATCAACAACATTTACAATTGCTTGAAAAACCGAAGTAATAATCGTAGAACCTCCAGGTGTTCCCACAACCATAAACAATTTACCATCTTTTTCTAAAATAGAAGGCGTCATCGAGCTTAACATTCTTTTCGAAGGTTCAATTGCATTTGCTTTTCCTCCAACTAAACCATATAAGTTTGGTGTTCCTGGTTTTACAGAAAAATCATCCATCTCATCATTCAACAAAAATCCTGCACCTTCCACAACCACCAAAGAACCATACGAATTATTTAAAGTTGTCGTAACAGAAGCTGCGTTTCCATCTTTGTCAACAATAACATAATGCGTAGTTTCCAACGATTCTTTTGCAAATATTTCTCCTGCTTTAATTGCTGAACTCGGTGTTGCTTTATCAAACGAAAAATCTTTCATTCGATTGACATTATAATTTTTATCTAACAATTGTTTTTGAGGAACGTTCACAAAATCTGGATCACCTAAATGTTCTGCACGATCTGCATAAACACGACGCTCGGCTTCTACCATCACTTGCATTGTAGAATCTGCCTGAAATCCCCATTTATTGATTGGATAATCTTCGATAGATTGAAACAACGAAACCAATGCAATTCCTCCACTTGATGGTGGTGGCATCGAAATTACTTTAAGATTTCTATAATTTCCCGCAACTGGCGTTCTCCAAACCGATTGATATTGTTTTAAATCTTCGTGAGAAATAATCCCGTTTCCACGTTTCATTTCTTTTACAATCAGATCAGCCGTTCTTCCTTCATAAAAACCAGCGCGACCTTTTTGTTGAATCAGTTTTAATGTATTTGCTAATTCTTTTTGAACCAATCGATCTCCTTCTTTCCAAGAAGCTTTTGCAGTTAAAGCATTTATTTTTGAATTATATTTAACAAAATCGTCATGCTTATTCGTTAATTCACTTGCTTGTTGTTTAGTGATTTTAAAACCTTTTTGAGCCAAATCAATTGCAGGTTGCACTAATTCTTTCCAATTCAATTTTCCATATTTTTCATGTGCCTTTACCATTCCATCTACTGTACCTGGAACGCCTGCTGCAAATTGTCCATACAAACTAAGATCAGTAATTGCATTTCCTTCTTTATCCCAATACATATCTTCAGTAGCTTTCAAAGGTGCTTTTTCACGATAATCTAATGCATCCGTTTTTCCTTTTGCATCACGATAAACTAAAAATCCACCGCCACCAATATTTCCTGCATTTGGATAAACAACTGCCAAAGCGAACTGTACTGCAACAGAAGCGTCAATTGCATTTCCACCTTTTTTCAGAATTTCAACTCCAACTTTTGAAGCTTCGGGATGAGCCGTTACAACAGCTCCATTTTTATAAGATTCTTGCGCATTTAGTTGAATAATGGCAAAGAACGAAATTATTATAAATGATATTTTTTTCATAAAATCGATTTAAAACAAAAATATCAAAGTTTTAAAAAACTCCATCAACTAACATCGCTTTTAATTCATAAAAAAAGGAGCTCTAATTGAGCTCCTTTTTAAGATTATTTCTAAAAAATTGATTATTTCAATTTCTTTTTAACTTCTACAGTTTCGTATGCTTCGATGATATCATTTACTTGAATATCATTAAAGTTTTTAATGTTAAGACCACATTCGTAACCTTTGTTCACTTCTTTAACATCATCTTTAAAACGTTTCAATGAAGCTAATTCACCATCATGAATTACAACACCATCGCGGATAATGCGAACTTTAGAGCTTCTATAAACTTTACCGTCCAATACCATACATCCTGCAATTGTACCAACTTTCGTTACTTTGAATGTTTCACGAACTTCAATATTACCCGTTACTTGCTCTTTCAACTCTGGAGATAACATACCTTCCATTGCTTCTTTAATCTCTTCGATCGCAGCATAGATAATAGAATAAGTTCTGATTTCTACTTCTTCTTTATCAGCAATTTCACGAGCAGATACACCTGGGCGAACATTAAATCCGATAATAATTGCATCAGATGCAGATGCTAACAATACGTCAGATTCTGTAATTTGTCCAACACCTTTATGTAAGATGTTAACAATAATCTCCTCTGTAGAAAGTTTTTGTAATGAGTCTGTTAATGCTTCAACAGAACCATCCACATCTCCTTTCAAGATAATATTTAATTCTTTAAAGTCTCCTAAAGCAATACGACGTCCAATCTCATCAAGTGTGATGTGTTTTTGTGTACGAATAGTTTGCTCACGTTGTAATTGATCTCTACGAGATGCAATTTGTTTCGCTTCGCGTTCATCTTCGTAAACTTTAAACTTGTCACCTGCAGTTGGAGCTCCGTCTAAACCTAAAATTGTTACTGGAGTAGATGGACCGGCAACTTTAACGTTATTTCCTCGTTCATCTAATAATGCACGAACTTTACCATGGTGTGATCCTGCTAATACATAATCACCAATGTGTAATGTACCCGTTTGTACAATTATAGTCGAAACATATCCACGTCCTTTATCTAATGCAGCTTCTACAACTGTACCAGATGCTTTACGTTTTGGATTTGCTTTAAGATCTAATACTTCGGCTTCTAATAAAACTTTTTCTAATAAATCATCAACTCCTAAACCAGATTTAGCTGAAATCTCTTGAGATTGATAAGTACCACCCCAATCTTCAACTAATAAGTTCATTTGAGCTAATTGCTCTTTTACTTTTTCTGGATTAGCTGCTGGTTTATCAACCTTATTGATTGCGAATACCATTGGTACTCCTGCTGCTTGTGCGTGAGAAATTGCTTCACGTGTTTGTGGCATGATTTGGTCATCAGCAGCAATCACAATAATTGCAATATCCGTTACTTGTGCACCACGAGCACGCATCGCTGTAAAGGCTTCGTGACCTGGTGTATCTAAAAATGCTACACGTTTACCACTTGGTAATGTTACGTTGTAGGCTCCAATATGTTGTGTAATACCTCCTGACTCACCAGCAATTACGTTTGCTTTACGAACATAATCTAATAAAGATGTTTTACCGTGGTCAACGTGTCCCATTACAGTTACGATTGGCGCGCGAGTTACTAAATCTTCTTCATTATCGATTTCTTCTTCTTCCGTTGAGATTTCTTCTTCAGCATTAGCAAATTCTGCTTCGAATCCGAAATCATCTGCAACTAACTGAATTGTATCAGCTTCAAGACGTTGGTTCATGGTAACCATGATACCTAAAGACATACATGCTGAAATAACTTCTGTAACAGAAACATCCATTAACGAAGCTAATTCGTTAACTGTTACAAATTCTGTTACATGTAAAGTTTTGTCCATGTCCATTGCTTCTTGCTCTTGCTCAGCAAATTCACGACGTTCTTTACGTTTATCTCTTCTGTGTTTAGCCCCTTTAGATCCTTTTCCTTTATTCGTAAGTTTATCTAAAGTGTCTTTAATTTGTTTTTTAACATCTTCGTCAGAAAGTTCTACTTGAGGAACTCTTGGTCCTCGGTTATTACCTCCTCTAAAGTTTCCACCTCCTTGACGGTTTCCACCTTGACCTTGGCGATTTCCACCTCCTTGTCCACCTTGGCGATTTCCACCTCCTTGTCCTTGACGGTTGTTATTATTTCCTCCTCCGTGGTTGTTGTTTCCACCTTGGCGGTTGTTATTGTTTCCACCTCCGTGGTTGTTATTTCCACCTTGGCGATTGTTATTATTCCCTCCGTTTTCACCAGCTTTTGCTACATCTTCTGGTTTAACGTTTTTCTGGATACGTTTGCGCTTTTTCTTGTCAGCAGCGTTATTAGCACCTTTCTGATTCCCCTTTTTATCGTCAGATTTTTTCTTATCAAATTTAGATAAGTCAATCTTTGCACCTGTAAAATTAGGTCCATCTAGTTTTGTGTAGACAGTTTCAATTTTTTGAGGTTCTACTGCTACTACGTCTTCAATTTCTTCTTTCTTCACTTCAGGCTTCGCTTCCGTTTTTACTTCAGGCTTTTTAACCTCTTCCACCTTTTTAGGTTCTTCTTTCTTCACCTCTTTTTTAACTTCCGCTTTCGGTGCTTCCGCCTTTTTAGGTTCTGCTTGCTCTTTTTTAGGAGCTGGAGAATCTTGCTTTTTAGGTTTACCTGTATTATTTATTTTATCAAGATCAATCACTTTAATCACTTTTGGACCTTTAGTTTCCTCTCTTGATTCAGTTTTCTTTTCAGCTTTTGGAGCTTCTTCTTTCTTGATTTCTTCTTTTTTCACTTCTACCTTCACCTGAGGTTTCACCTCTTTGGCTTTCGGTTTTAAAGCATCTAAGTCTATTTTACCAACAGTCTTTGGCCCTTCCAATTCAACCTTAGTCGTTTCGATCATTTCAGGTTTCTTTTCAACTGGTTTTTCAGTAGCAGCTTTTGCTTCTGCTTCTTTCTTTTCAGCTGCTTTGATTTCTGAAATTTTGTTAATGACTACTTCACCGGAAGCTTGCTTTTGTTTAGCATCAGATCGGAATTCATTAACTAAAATATCGTAAGTTGGCACATCGATTTTAGAGTTCGGATTTTTCTCTACAGTTTTACCTTTCCCTTCTAAAAAGTCAACAGCTCTATCTATTGATATATTTAATTCTTTTAATACTTTACTTAATCTTATTGTTTCCGACATATGAAGCTAATCTCTTATTTTATTGTTTGCAAATGTATGAATTGTTTATGACTTGAGTATGAATTAATCTTCAAACTCTTCTTTTAACACACGAATAACGTCTAAGATTGTCTCTTCTTCTAAATCCGTACGTTTGATTAAGTCATCCACGTCTTGTTCTAAAATACTTTTGGCTGTATCTAACCCGATAGCACTAAATGCTTCGATTACCCATGCATCGATTTCGTCTGAGAATTCTGATAATTCTACGTCTTCGTCTTGGGCTCCTTCTCTGAAAATATCAATTTCCATTCCAACTAACTTAGAAGCTAAACGAACATTGTATCCACCTTTACCAATTGCTTTCGAAACTTCGTCTGCATTTACGTATACCAAAGCTTTATTTTCCTCTTCGTTAATTTCGATATTCGAAATTTTAGCTGGGCTTAAAGCTCGTTGAATGTATAAACTTTGGTTGTTAGTGTAGTTAATTACGTCAATGTTTTCATTACGTAATTCGCGTACGATTGAATGGATACGAGAACCTTTCATTCCAACACAAGCTCCTACTGGATCGATACGATCATCGTAAGATTCTACTGCTACTTTTGCTTTATCTCCAGGGATGCGAACTACATTTTTGATGGTAATTAATCCGTCTAAAATTTCTGGAATTTCTTGTTCAAATAATTTCTCTAAGAATTTTGGTGATGTTCTTGATAAAATAATTTGAGGTTTTGCTCCTCTTAATTTTACATCATCTACAACAGCACGTAATGTATCTCCTTTTCTGAAAAAATCTGATGGTATTTGATTTTCTTTTGGTAAAATCATTTCGTTTTGCTCATCATCCATTATAATCACTTGTTTGTGACGTACATAGTGAATTTCTCCCGTAACTACTTCTCCGATTAAACCTTTAAATTTTTCGTATAAATTAGAATTATCATGCTCCATTACTTTAGAAACCAATGTTTGGCGCAAAGTTAAAATAGCACGACGTCCTAATGCTTCGATCGGAATTTTTTCCGATACTTCTTCACCTACTTCAAAATCTGGCTCAATTTTACGTGCTTCAGACAATTCGATATCTGTTGCATCGTCTTCAGAAAAACCGTCTTCTACAACGATACGGTTATGCCAAATCTCTAAGTCTCCTTTATCAGGATTTACAATAATATCAAAGTTATCATCTGTACCATATTTCTTTTTCAAAACACTTTTCAATGTTTCTTCTAAGATGGCCATTAGCGTGATACGATCGATATTTTTATCGTCTTTAAAATCTCCAAAAGATTCGATTAATGCAAGATTGTCCATTAAACTTTATTTTTTTTAAAAGGTGACTTTTATTATCGCTTTCTTGATGTCAGCGTAATTTATTTTTTCTTCGTGTTCTACTGTAATTTTTCCTTTTCCTAATGGCTTCGGCTCGCGTGCTTCCCAAAAAACTGTAACACCTTCATCATCGGCCTCTACAATTTCGCCTTCTATCACTTTATCAATCAATGTAGCTTCTAATGTTCGACCTACATTTTTTACAAATTGACGTGGCATTGTTAATTCACTACCTACTCCAGGAGAAGAAACTTCCAACGCAAAATCACACTCTTCTCTATCAAGATTGTGTTCTACATGTCGGCTTATTCTTACAATTTCTTCGACTGAAAGACCTTCGTCTCCATCTGCTAAAATAATAATTTTATCATCTGGAGTGATTTTCCAATCGATTAGAAACAATGACGGATTCTCCGCGATTGCTTCATCTATTAGCTGTTTTACTTTATTTGAATCCATATACAACGAAAAAGAGAGCTATAACCAGCCCTCCTCCATTTATTTCTTTAAATTCTCTGCAAATATAGGTCATTTTTTTTTATTGACCTAATTTCAATCATTTAATCTATTTAATTCATGAGTTGATAAACGAATATTCCAATAAAAATTAAAGTCAATATCACGTCATACCCCGTCGTTAAAATAAAGCCTGTAAATGAACCAAATGCAGATTTTAAAGCAGATTTCGGGTTTGAGGCACTCAAAATTAATTCAGCCAATAGAGCTCCCAAAAAGGGTCCAATAATAAAACCTACCGGAGGAAAAAATAATCCGACAATTAACCCAACAACAGAACCCCAAATGCCATACTTCGTTCCGCCGAGTTTTTTGGTCATATAAATGGGTAATAAATAATCTAAAACAGCACCGATCAAAACAAATGAACCTGCAATAATTATTGTTCCCCAACCAAAGCTACAATCTCCACTAAATTTAAACACTAATAATCCTACCAATGCCAAAGGGGCTCCTGGTAATACTGGTAAAACTGTTCCAACTAACCCAACAACCAATAAAATTCCACTGATAAGATTTAGTATACTATCGTTATCCATATTTTTCAGTATTTTTTAAAACTGTAAATTTGCAAAATAAATTCTATTACAAATTCAATTAACAGCTTATGCAAGATAAATCTTTTTACGAAGAAATTTCTGATGGTGTAAAATATTTTTTCAATCAATACTTCAAAATTGATCTGTCTGAAAATCTGTTCACTTTTTTAGAAGTTGTCATCTGGATCGCAATTCTATTTATATTAGATTTTATTCTAAGAGCGATTATTCTTCCTATTCTTAGAAAGATAAAAAATTTCATCGAAAACGATTGGATGATATTTTTGTACCGAAATAAAGTATTCGTTTCGCTTATTCATCTTATTCCAATCAGTTTTGCTTTAAGTATGAATCAAATTTTATTTAGAGATGACGGAAATGTATATATTGTTATTCAACGCATTACAGAATTAATCTCTTTAATTGTTTTCACTCAACTTATTTTTAGAGTAATTAATACAATAATAGATATTTACAATGTAGAAAATAGTTATACCACAGTTGGCGTAAGAACTTTTGGTCAAATGATGAAATTTATGATCACATTTTTCTCGATTATCTCTGGAATAATGATTTTATTCACCGTTGACAAAAACACAATTATTACAGTACTTGGAGCCTTAACTGCAGCGGTATTATTAATTTTTCGTGATGCTATTTTCGGATTCGTTTCTGGTTTACAAATTTCTTATTCTAAAATTGTAAAAGTTGGTGATTGGATTACAATTTCGAAAGGTGATATTGAAGGTATTGTAAAAGAAATTAACATCAACTTGGTAAAGATTGAAAAGTTTGATAAATCGATTGCGACTGTACCAACAGTGGATTTAGTTTCCTCTCAGGTAACCAATCATATGCCTATGATGGCAACAGGTACGCGCCAAATAAAACGTTCAATTTCATTTAATGTTAATTCGTTTCAATTTTGCAATGAAGATATGTTAAACCGTTTCGAAGATATTGCTTTAATTCACCAATATATTCAACAAAAAAGACATGAAATTTCGATTTACAATCAAAATATCGAAAATTCTGATCTTGATATCAATGGTAAAAACTTAACCAATATTGGTGTATTTCGCATCTATGTTGACTGTTATTTGAAGAGTTTAAAAACTGTATCACAAAAGGATCCAATCATCGTCAAACAATTACCTGTTTCGCCACTTGGAATGCCTTTGGAAATTGGTTGTTTTACGACTTCAGCGAATAATTTAGAATTCGAACGAATTCAATCCGACATTTTCGACCATTTATTAACAGCTTGTCGTAAATTTGACTTGGAAATTATGCAAAGCTTTTCGCTTTCTGACTTTAAAAAATTATAATATAAAAATCATGACTAAATTAAGTGTTAACATAAATAAAATTGCTACTATTCGTAATGCGCGTGGTGGAAATACGCCAAATCTTGTAGAAGCAGCTATTAAAATTCAAGAATTTGGTGGACAAGGTATTACGATTCATCCTCGTCCTGACGAGCGTCATATTCGTTACCAAGATGTCTATGATTTGAAACCTGTGATCACTACAGAATTTAATATCGAAGGAAAACCAATTGATAGTTTTATGGAATTGGTTTTAAATTCGAAACCAGAACAAGTTACCTTAGTTCCTGATGCAGAAGATGCAATCACTTCTAATGCTGGTTGGGACACAATCAAACATTTTGATTATTTGACAGATGTGATTAAAACGTTTAAAGATGCTGGAATCAGAACCTCTATTTTCTTAGATCCGAATCCTGCATTAATTGAAAGTGCTGCTAAAACTGGCGCAGATCGAATCGAATTGTATACAGAAGAATTTGCTACACAATATGGGTTAGGAAATCTTGAAGCGATTAATCCATACAAAGAAACCGCAAAATTAGCGATAGAAAATGGATTGGCTGTAAATGCGGGTCACGATTTGAGCTTAGATAACATCGAATTTTTTATTCGTGAAATTCCTCAAATTTCAGAAGTTTCAATTGGTCATGCACTAATTTCAGAAGCTTTGTATTTAGGTTTAGAGAATACCATTCAAGCATATTTACGTAAAATTGAAGTAGCAAATTTGTAGAAAAATGACAGAAATCTTACACAGTAAAATTGTTGGTTTTGGTGAAAAACATTTGTTGATTTTTCATGGTTTATTCGGACAATTGGACAATTGGAGTACATTGGGAAAACAATTTGGAGAGCATTTTACAACTCATCTAATTGATTTGCGCAATCATGGACGTAGTTTTCATAGCGAAGATTCGTCTTTAGCTGCCATGACGCAAGATATTGTGAATTACATGGAGGCTCATTCTATCGAAAAAGCTCATTTATTGGGACATTCTTTGGGTGGACGAATTGTTATCGATTTTGCTATGATTCATCAAAATAGATTAGATCATTTAATTGTCGCTGATATGGCTCCAAAAGCTTATCAACCTCATCATAATGCAATTTTTAAAGCCTTGAAATCTGTCGATTTTGATCAAGTTGAAACACGAAAAGATGTAGAAAAAACATTGGAACAATATATTCCAGAAATGGGTGTCCGTCAGTTTTTATTAAAAAACGTTTACCATGCTGATAATGGTCAATACGCATTTCGTTTCAATTTAGACGTTTTGGATAATTTTTACCAAGAAATGATTGGAACAAATTTATTAAAAGGTGAATTTGATGGACCAACTTTATTTTTGGGCGGCGCAAAATCAAATTACATTATGCCAGAAGATGAAATGATCATTTGTGAACGTTTTCCGAATGCAGAAATCAAGAAAATTGCAAATGCAGGACATTGGTTACATGCAGAGAATCCGAAAGATTTTACAACAAAAGTTTTAAATTTCTTATTGGATAAATAGTAATAGAAAAGCGAAATTCTATGTAGGGTTTCGCTTTTTTTTAAAAAAATAAACTTAGTAAGTCATTCTAAACTTCTCGAAGCGCAAAATCACATCAAATTTAAATCTCTCTAAACTTTTCTACATCAAACTTTATCAAATCATTTGATTGAAGTTTTTGATTAGAAAAAGTCAACAATTCTAAATTTTGATAAGCAAAACGAATTAAATAATCTCGTCCTTGAAATTTAGATGAAATCACTTTTCCTTCGAAATTTCCATTAGCTGAAATAACAATTTCTTCGGGATAAACAACAACCGTAGAAGAGGAATCTATTCCCAAATCTTGCGAACGCTTTAACAGATTCACATAACCAAAAAGCTTGGCAACATACTCTGTTTTCGGAAATTCGCGCACGTTTTCTACCTCATTAAACTGAATCATTTTTCCATTCTGTAAAACTAAAATTTTATCCGACGTATAAAATGCATCATTCAAATCGTGTGTTGTAAAAATGACAGTAATTTGATGCTCTTTACACCAATCCATTATTTTTTCGCGAATGCTAAGTTTCAAGGTTTGATCTAAATTAGAGAAAGGTTCGTCTAATAACAAAATCTCAGGTTGTTGCGCCAAAGCTCTTGCAATAGAAACACGTTGTCGTTGACCACCACTTAATTTATTGGGTAAAATATGTTTAAACTCTAACATTTCAACCACCTTTAAGGCTTCATCAATTTGTTGTTGTTTCAATTCTAAATCAAAATTGCTTAAATGTTTCCCTACATTTTCACCGGCCGTAACAAAATCTAATAAATCATAATCTTGCGCTACATATTTCATCATTTTATGACCTGGAATGATATTATAAGCTGGACCACGCAACTTTTTTTTATTATATTTAATTTCGCCTTTATCAAAATCAAACAAGCCATAAATCAACTTCAGTAAGGTCGATTTTCCACTTCCACTTTCACCAATAATACTAATCACTTCCCCTTTATTAACCTCGAAATTAATATCATCTATTACTTGCTCTTCGAAATCTGGATAATTGAAACTGAGTTGCTTTATGTTTAGCACGATTAAATAAATTTTCTTATTTTTGGCTAAGGTATTTAGAATTATTCAATATTAAATAAATGTTTAATTATTTACTTTATTGATATAAGTCAATACAAACAATCAATTTATATTATAATTTTGTATAAAATTTAAAATAAGCGATATGAAAAAATTATTTTTAGGATTAGCTGTTGTTTCTGCTGTTGTTTTAACATCTTGTGGAGGAAATACTGAAACTAAAGTTGCTACAGAAGCACAAGAAGGAGCTACTGCATCTGAAGGAGCTGCAGAGTTTGCTGTTGACACGACTACGTCTATTGTAAACTGGAAAGGCGGTAAAACTTTTGATGATATCAACAAACCAGAAGAAGGTCACTACGGAATCGTAAAATTAAAAGAAGGAACTGTTAATGTAAATAACGGTGTTTTAGAATCAGGTAAATTTGTTGCTGATTTTACTTCTTTCGAATCTAAAGATTTAGACGCTGATGCTGAAAGCAAAGGAAAATTAGATGGTCACTTAAAATCTCCTGATTTCTTAGACGTTGAGAAATTCCCAACTGCAACTTTCGAAATTACAGAAGTAAAAGCAATTGAAGGAGGTGATTACAATTCAGAAATTTCTGGAAACTTAGATTTCCGTGGAGTTCCTAAAAATGTTACTTTCAAAGCTAATGTAACTGTTGATGCAGATGGTGTTACAATCAAATCTGAAGAGTTCGGAATCAACCGTAAAGACTTCGGAATTACTTTCGTTGGAGGAGCTGGATCTATCATCAAAGACGAAGTTTTATTACAAGTAGATTTATCTGCTAAAGCTGCTGCTGCAACAGAAGAAGCTGCAAAATAATCGGATTAAAAGTCAATCATTATTATAAAAGTCACCTATCCAAAATAGGTGACTTTTTTAGTTAATCACAGAAAATAAAAATTTCTTAACTATTTTTTGTGAAAATTAAATGAACTTAATTATATTCGTACTCATAATTAATAACATACATTAACAAAACAATGAAAACAATTAAGTTCTTCCATCCGGATGAAACATTTAATTATAATATTGAAAAATCTTTATGTAAAGTGGTTTTTCAAGGAAATAAAAAATGTTTGTTGGTAGAAATACATTCCACTGATGACTTAGAACATGTAGAAGGAGATTCCTTACAAAATGATTTTCCACAACTTTCTCTATTTATCGATGATTTCCCTTTAGATGTAGAATCTGTAGAAGAATTAAATGGTAAAAAAGTATCTATTCCTTATGGATTCGCCGAGGAAGAAGACGAAGAAGGTGAAATCGTAGAAGTTTATTACACCTCACTAAATGTTTCAGAAGAAGATTTTGAAACTGTTAATAACGACTTAGCATTTAGTGTAAATGAAAAAGGAGTTTTGACACTTAACTGGAAAGGTGAAGTGCAAGATTTCACAGAAGAATCTGATGGAGATATTCCATTCGAAATTAATTGTTCATTCGAAGAATTCGATTTTAAAGAAGATGATTACGAATAAGTACCATACCAAAACCTCTCAAATTTGAGAGGTTTTTTTAATCATTATAAATTATGAAAAAGTATACATTAGTACACCGGTTCTTACATTGGACAATAGGAATTGGTATGCTGATATTATTTATCACTGGCTTTCTACGTATGGAGTGGATGAGTAAAAAGAAGCTCTCTTCACTTATTGTGCAAGAAACATCTAAAGAAGGGGTAAGTCTTTCGGAAGCTACCTTAAAAACGATTGGTAAAAATTCTTTAGAACCAATGTGGGAATGGCATGAGCTGTTTGCCTACATCATTTTAGGACTGTTTGTTCTACGAATTGTATATATGGTAGTAAAAGGAATTCGTTTTCCAAATCCATTTAAACATTCAGCTCCTAAAGAAAAATTTCAAGGATTGATCTATCTAATTTTTTATGGATTAGTGTTGATGAATCTCGTTACAGGTTTTTACTTAATGTGGGGAGACGGAACGTACAAAGAACAAATGGAAGAATTACACAAAACTGGAATCTATTGGTTTCCTATTTTCTTCCTGATACATCTTGCAGGAATTGTTTATGACGAAATCAGTAAAAAATCTGGTATTGTATCGAAAATGATTAATGGAAATGATTAATAATAAAAAAGGCGCTTCGTAGAAGCGCCTTTTATCTATAAATTATATTATCTTCCTTTCATAAAAATCCAAGCTAATAATCCCCAACCGATAATCATAAAAAGACCTCCAAGTGGTGTAATTGGCCCTAAAAATTTAAGATTTGCATTCCAATAATCTGCAAACGATAACAAGTAGATACTTCCTGAAAAAACAAATGTTCCGGCAATTAAACACCAAGCTGCAGAGCGTTCTAAACCACTGTTAAACTGGAAATACATTCCGACAGCTAACAATACAATTGCATGATAAATTTGGTAACGTACACCAACTTCAAAACTTGCTAATTTTTCAGCAGGTAAAAACTTTTTGAATGCATGAGCACCAAAAGCACCTAATATAACTGCAGTCATTCCATATAATGATGCAATTGTCAACACAAGATTTTTCATAATTATCTCTTTTATATTTATTCAGATTTCTTTTTTCCAGCCACAAAATCTTTCAGATAATAAGGCTCAAAATATGCAACATCTTCAAATGATTTTTGAGTAAATTTTTCTTCCGAAACACGAATCATATCCTTTGCAGATGGAAAAGCTTGCACAAAAGTAGCGTTTAAATGCGACAATATTTCTTGACATTTTTCTGCTCCATCACCAACAAAAATAATTTTCTTTCCTTTCAACTCTTCAAAAGAAGTATCGTCAATTACTTTTGCTTCGGTTTCTGTCAATTGATTTCCTTGTCTATCAAACAAAGCTGTATAAACCTCCATTCGTCTTGCATCAATCATTGGAATAATATAATCCACCTCTTGGTTAAGTTGTGATTCAGCTAAAATTTGCAATGAATTAATTGCCATCAACGGAATATCAGAACCATATGCAAATCCTTTGGCAGACGAAACACCAATTCGTAATCCGGTATAAGAGCCTGGACCTTTTGACACACAAACAGCGTCGATATCTTTCCAATTTATTTCCGCACCTTGTACACACCAATCTACAAACTGATTCAGTTTTTCGCCATGTGCATAATTTTCTTCATTTTCTTCAACCAGACAAAGTTGAACGCCATCTTTAGCAATCGAAACTGAACAATTTTTTGTTGAAGTTTCTAAATTTAAGATTGTTGCCATGCTGCAAAGATACATCACGAAAATTAGATGATTTGTGTTTGATAAGATGATTTTCTATTGGAAATAAAGAAAAATTGAACTCTAATCCAACGTAATTGGAATTCCTGCATAGAAATCCAGTACTTTTTGTTTGAAAACGTAATTGTATTTTGCTTGTAACATTTGTGATTCTGCAATCATCAAATCATTACGTGATCGGTTAAAATCATATTGATTAATCACTCCTGCATTATACGATTTTTGTGCAAAATCGTACGAAATTTTCGCATATTTCACCGCTTCTTTCGATGAATCGTATGATGCATAAGAACTATTGACTTCGAAATAGGCAGATTGCACATTTTTCAAAATATCTTGTTTGGATTGCAGAAGATTAATTTTCATCAAATCTTCGTTAATTAATGCTTTCTGAATATTAATTTTGTACGAATATTGATTCCAAATCGGAATCGAAACTCCTACGCCAAATACTGCTGTTACATTATGCCCCAATTGATCTAACAACGCATCTTGACGCAATCGCTTGTTGAAATATTGCAAATAATTTGTACCAAAATTGAAAGTTCCTGTTATTTTTGGGAACAATGATGTTCGTGCAATTTCTGTTTCTTTCGTAGCAACATCAATCTGTAATTCGGCATACTTAACAGCAGGTTGATTTTGATAAGCCGTTTCTACGACATCTTCTAAATGATACAATTGTGAATTGATATTATCTGGAATTTTAACATCCGTTACACTAAAATCACGGTAATCGTTAAGTTGTAACAACATTGCTAAATTGAATAAAGCACGTTCTATTTCGATTTGTGCATTGACTACTTCGCGCGTATTTGTCGCAACTTCAGATTCGGATTGTGCTACAACTGATTGTGCAACGCTTCCTGCTTTTAATTTCTTTTTATTCTGATCTAATAATTGTTTGGAAATATTTAAGTTTCCGACTGCAACCTGTTTCAATTCTTTGTTTAATAAAACAGCCAAATAATAATTTGCTATTTGAAGCGAAATATCATTTACTGTTATTGCCGTTTGAACTTTTGACGCTTCTAATTCCAAAGCTGCTTTATCTTTGTTCAATTGAACAACTCCTCCGCTGTAAATATTGATGCTTGATTGCACTCCCAACGAATGTGCAAATTGATAATATCCTTTTTCGATAACAGGATTATAGGTTCCAATTGTAAAATTATTATCCACATATCCCGAAACCGTAGGCAACCACGCATTATAGGTTTGTTCTAAATTTTTGTTGAATAATTCTTGGTTGATGGTATTTTGCTGAACAGTCAAATTATTTTTTGAAGCATATTCAATACACTTTTCTATGGTCCATTCTTCTTGAGCAAATGAATGAATTGAAGCTAAAAATGTTAAAGCAAAAAATAATTTTTTCATAAACTATTCTGATCAGAGATTTAAAGATATAAAATAAGTCGAATTTCTAATCAAAATGTTACGAAATCCGACTTAAAGTTTTTTAGGGTTAAATTATTTTAACCTTTAATTTTAGAAGCAATTGCAAATTCTTCTGCAAAAGCAGCAATTCTTTCTGCCACCTCTTTTTCCTCTGTTGCTCTTTCGTACGAACTTGACATCGAAATTAGAATTTGATGAAAGAAACGTTTCATATCATCTTGCGTCATATCTTTTGTCCACAAATCGATACGTAAAGCTTCTTTCGATTTATCATCCCAAACAGAAAGTAACATTGCTTTTGTTTCTTCGTGACTAATACCACCATCTGGCGCATTCCAAGTCATTTTTTCTGGCACGTGATTTTCGTCCAATTCAATCTCTACAGTAATATTTGTTGTTCTCATAACTTCTACTTATTTAGTTTATTTCACAAAATGGTAAACTTTACCATCAATTGTTTTTGTTGTATAATTTGCTGAATTATTTCCTTCTAATGCTGGTTTGTATTTCGAATCCTTGAAGATTTTCTGCCCATCCATATCATCTAATAAAGCTTTCAGTTCAACTTTAGGGTTCTCTTTCATGTATTGACGAATAATTTGCAAACCAATCCAAGCGGCAATTCTACCTGGAGAATCTTGTTCTATTTCGTTGTTAAATTTTGAAAAAGGACTTAATGCCAAAAATCGTTTATCTAACGAAGCATCTGAACTAAATACATAATTTTGTTCGACAAAAAAGTTCCAAATTTGTCCTTCATTGTCAATACACCATTGTATTTGTTCTGGCGTGTAACCAACTTTATATTCGTCTGCAGTATCTACTAATAAAGCATCTTGCAAAATTAATTTTTTCCCTTCGTAAATCATTTTATCAATAAATAATTGATTTCTTGGGCTAAATGTTACCACATCATTTGCTATCGCATCAACTGCCTGAGATGGTAAACGATTAAGATCTAAATTAATTCGCAAATAACGTTCAACACCAATACTATCATACAGCTTATTTTTTGAGCCTAAATAGGCATCCATTGCGATAAACATTAAGCCAGATTGCTGACTAAACATCACAGGATAATCGATATTTTGCAAACCTGATGAATAGGTATAAATAGTTGGAATTTTATATTCAGGAAAATAAAATTGGTAACGTTGAAACATTGGAGTCAACATTTGATTTAATTCTTTAAAATCTCCAAAAACTTTTCTTGATTGTCCATAAATACTCAATTCTTCTTTATTACGACGTTGGTTTTCCCAAATACTATCCGTTGTTTTAGCATCAAAAAAGAAAGGATAATCTTTTCGTAAAGTCGTTAATGGGATAGAGTCGTTAAAAAAATCTTGGCTGATATCATGAATGTTTAATTGAACATTTTGTTCTTTAACATCTACTTCCCACGATTTCTCTTTTTTGCACGATGTAAATAAAATTAAACTCGCAAAAGCTAAGCCATATACAAATTTCATTGCTTGGTTATTTAGCTAACAAAAATAGTAAAATAATCGGTAGTATTTTCAACCCTAATTTTTTTCATAATCTGCTATCTTTGAAATAAATTATTACACTATGCAAACTGAAAAAGTTGTAGAATATATTGTTTCTTGGTTGAAAGATTATTTGGAGACAGCACACCAAAAAGGCTTTGTGATTGGAATTTCGGGCGGAATAGATTCGGCTGTAACCTCAACACTTTGTGCGATGACAGGTTATCCTTTACTTAATTTGGAAATGCCTATTCACCAAGAAAAAAATCAAGCAGATAGAGCTAAACGTCATATCGAATGGCTGAACGAACAATTTTCTTCACCAATTGATTCAATAGAAGTTGATTTAACAACCACTTTTGATGCAATGGTCTCGGCTTTACCAAAAACGGAAACAACAGATAAAGTGAATTTAGCTTTAGCTAATACGCGTGCTCGTTTGCGTATGACAACACTTTATTATTTTGCTGGTTTACACAATTATTTGGTTGCAGGAACTGGAAATAAAGTCGAAGATTTTGGCGTTGGTTTTTATACAAAATATGGTGATGGTGGTGTAGATCTTAGTCCAATTGCTGATTTGATGAAATCGGAAGTGTATGAAATTGCACGCTTTTTAGGAATCAATACGGATATTCAAAAAGCTAAACCAACCGATGGTTTGTTTGGTGATGATCGTTCGGATGAAGATCAATTGGGAGCAAATTATGATGAATTGGAATGGGCGATGAAAGCGAAAGAAGCTGGACAAACTGCAGATGATTTTGAAGGTCGAGAAAAAGAAGTTTTCGAAATTTATTCGAGATTAAATCGAATCAATCAACATAAAATGGTTCCAATTCCGATTTGTGATATTCCTGAGAAGTTGATGAAGTAAGTTGCGGTAAGCGGTAAGCGGTAAGCGGTAAGCGGTAAGCGGTAAGCGGTAAGCGGTAAGCGGTAAGCGGTAAGCAAAATTATTTTTTATAGTTTAAAAGCAAGCGAGAGTTTGCTTTTTTTATTTTGATGTGATGTTGAAACAAGTTCAACATGACTTCTACTTATTTATCATTCTGATTTCTATGACAAAACCAAGTTATTTTTATAAATATTTTGATTTTTAATTAGTGCATAAATCCGATGAATAATTTTATTTCTAACAGCATTTAAAACAGACATTTTATTTTTCCCTCCTCCTACCTTTCGATGATAATAAATAGCCAAGTCATTGTCTAAACGAATAGCACTCATTGCAGCTAAATGCAATAGTTTCTTCAAATCTTTATCAGCCATTGATGAAACTTTCGGTTTTCGCCTTATGGAAGTTCCAGATTGAAAATCAAATGGGGCTATTCCAGCATAGCAAGCCATTTGTCTTGGCGTATTTATGGTTGTAAAACCATCCGTTTTAATCAACATATTAAAAGCTAAAACTTTTCCTACTCCAGGGATTGATTGTATTCTTTTATAATGGTTATAAAGCTGTTCATCATTACAAATTAATTGATAGATTCTATCTTCGATCTCATTAATTTGTTTCGTTAATACATCGATTAGCTTAGTGTTTAAACGTAAAACAGCTTTGTCAACAATTGATTTTAAAAATAATTCATCTTTTGCTTGAGCTAGTAATCCAGCTCTTATTTTAACGCGATGTTTTCTTTCAGCATTCAATAATTTAATTTTTTCAATCACTTGAGAATTAGGTTTCCACTCTTGAAGATCCATATAGTTTTTCAGTAAAAATACAGCAATACGTTCGCTGTCAATTTTATCATTTTTACCTCTAACTAATCCCATACTTTTTTTCAAATGCAAAGGATTGATGACATAAACAGTAAAAGAATAGTTGACTAAAACGCTGTAAAGAATAGCGTTAAATCGACCTGTATTCTCCATTCCAATCAGAATTTCTTGTTTTTTTATCAAACTGTTTGAAAAAATCTTTTATTGCTTTTTCAGTATTAGAAATGTTCTCAAAACGATTCTCTTTATTTACTTGAATACAGATGTCTAAAGTTAATTTACTCACATCAATTCCGATAACAATTTTTTCCATAAATTTGAATTTAATGAGAAGAGAAACTTATCAATAACTCGATTCCTTACTAATGGGTTTTTAACCCGAATTTCTATTTGAGAATTTGATAAGAAAGAGTTGAGTCTTAATCAGAATATGAGATTATATAGCTCTGAACTCGTTATAGTGTACTCAAACTCTTTTCTCTTCTTTTTATACTACAATTTAAGATTTTCAAATCTAAAGGAATCTGTTGCAAAATTATATTATACTATTAAATAATTTACTCTCCACAACTAGCTGTATCCAACCATTTATTTTTCCATTCAAGAGGAAATTGTTTATTATCTCTGGTTTCCTTTCTTATTCTTTGAAAACACTCTTTATATACTTTTCCATTAGGCTTTACTATATAAACATAATTATCATTAGGTAATTTATAAATACTATCTCCAATAGAAGAAATATTCATAACTCCTCTAGAAAATGAAATATCCAAAATTGTATTTTGATTTTTAATCTTTAAAAATATTGGAGGCGTATCTCTGGGAGAATATTTTTCCATTATTATTCCTGAAAAATCTTTTTGTATTTCTTTAATTACTGCTTTTCTATTAGTAAAATCATCAAATAAATCACAGCCTTTCCAAAAAATGGTTACAAACAAAACAAATAATAGAATTTTTTTCATCTATCTAAAATAAACAAAAAACTCAGTATTGCTACTGAGTTTTTTTATGTTGTAAATAATAGGTTATTGCAATGTAAGCAAGTGCGATTCCGGATAAGTTTGCCATCAAATCGACAAAATCAAAACTACGATGTAATGATGTTAAAACGCCTTGTAAAATTTCGATAAGGAAACTAATCAAAAACGGAATTATCATCAAGCGTAGGTTTGTTAATTTGTAGCTGACAAATAATAATATCGTCATCAATCCAAACATTCCACAATGTACAACTTTATCTAAATTATCAATCTCCAAGAAGATTTCTAATTCTTTGATTGTACTTAATTTTGAGAAATTCTCTTGTGGAAGCAAGGTCAAATAAAACACCAAGCCTACATAAGCAAAGAATATTATTTGTTTTGTCTTATGCACCGATTAATTCACCGTAAGCAGCTGCGTCTAATAAAGCATCTAATTGAGAAGCATCTTCAATTTTCACTTTGATGATCCATCCTTTTCCGTAAGGATCAGTGTTAATTAATTCTGGTTCTCCTTCTAATTCTGTATTGAATTCTACTACTTCTCCACTAATTGGCATAAATAAATCAGAAACTGTTTTTACTGCTTCTACTGTCCCAAAAACTTCTTCTTGACCTAAAGTTTCTCCTTCAGTTTCTACATCAACATAAACGATATCTCCTAACTCTCCTTGTGCGAAAGCTGTAATACCGATAGTTGCTACGTCTCCTTCTACAGAAATCCACTCGTGATCTTTACTGTACTTTAAATTGTTTGGAATGCTCATACTGTTTGTTTTATTGTTTTTAATTTCCGAATGTAAAGGTAGCACTAAATCCGGCACGAATTTGAGAAATTGGAAAAGCTGTTGAAATTTTATATTTGCTCATCATCTGATCCCAATAGAATCTCAAGTTCAAATTCTTGCTCACATTATAATCTGCCGTCAACTTGAACGACATAATTCGTTGTCCACCTGTTATTTGCGAATCACCATAAATATTTGTTGGTGTATCTGGATTCTGTAAATCGTCAAAGTTATAAATTACTTTTCTGATTGTTGTTTGATTATCTCTTAACGAAAAATCTCCTCGAATATTCAAATCTCCTTTTACCGTTTTTTGACTTCCTTGGTAACGAATCTTCATCTTGAAATCTTTGAAAATATAACCAAATCCTATAATATATTCCGATCCATAATCTTCTGTATACGTATAATTTGTTGTACTTAAAGACAATAAACGATCTCTGTTATATTGCGCTCTCAACTGCATACTGTTACGGAACGTTAAATCTACTCCTAACAATGGCGAGAACGATTCGATCATCGTTACAGCTCCATATAAATTCTGCGTATAGAAATTTCCGTTCTCATCTCTTCCTGTCACTTGTCCGCCAGACATAATACCTGTATCTAACATAAAGTTTGGATTCGACTGAACTCCTGTTGCTGTATACGTTGAATTATACGCACTCGAAATTTCGACATTATCAAAATATTTATTGACAATTGGAATAGATTTTAAACCTGTATACGCCACTCTCCAGTTCGGAACTGGAATAGATCGATTGTATCCTAATTTTGAAGAACCTGCATCTTTTCCTTGTACTGCAGCTAAAAAGGCTGGTAAAAGAACATCAGAACTTCTTGCGTTAAAGCCTTCATAATATCCCATTCCATCTTTGTTTCCACTTCCTCTTTTTTGTGCTAAGCGTTCAGAAATAGTTTTGGTATTCGTTAAGAATTGATCAAAAATAGCATCACCATCTTTAAAAGCTGTTTTGATGTTAACTGTCGAAATATTAAGATTTGTTAATTCGTCTATGTAAGGATTTGCCACATCAAGATTAAATCCTGAATGATAAATACGGCGATCTTTCATGCGTTTTGCATTCAAATCTATTCGTAAATCTGGAATTGGCTCAATTAATGCTGTTGCATTAAAATCAGTTCCTTTTGTAATTTGATAAGCATCTGTCATCAACTCATCTCCTACAATTAAACCTCTTTCAACTAACTGACGTTTGATATCGAATTGTGTTCCGTATACAAAACCTAAACTTGGTCCGTTTTTACCATCAACACCAAAGAAACCTGGCTCGTATAATAATCCTGGAATTACAGCTCCGTTGCGTTGATTATACGTAAAATTCGCACGTTTTAATGATGATAAAACCATCCAACCATAATCTTTGGCTGTAAATTTATGTTTGAATTTGTACGCTGATTTCTTATTTGTTCGACGTTTTTTAGAGAATAATGTTGTGTAAACTGTATTCAATGAATCAATCTCTTGACGACGACCTTTCAAAATAGAATCGTAACGTTTGTAACCTTTAAATTCTGGATAGAATTTCGCGAAATCTAAATCTCCAATCAAATTGATTGAATTTGAATTCTGTGCCGTTCCTTTTCCTAAATTAACTGGTCGAGTTGAAGTTGATCCATCTGGATTAATCACTTCTGTTTCGAAATTACGATAAGCTGTCGAAGTTGCCATCCAGTTATAATTTGACGTAAAACCTGTTTCGACATTCATCCAATTTAAATACGGGAAGAATTTCAATGGTAATTTATAATTCACCTGAAATTGCTGATCATATTGCAAAGGACGACCAATGGTAAACATGTTTTGCCAAATCATATCTTGATCTGCACGTTGGAAAGTCGTTCCATCATTCAACGTCATGGTTGAAGATGTTAAATCTAAACGCAATGATTTTGTTAAATCAAACCCTAAATTATATTGCCAATTGAACAAGAAATTGTTACTGTACGTTGGACGAATCAAACTTGAAGATCCACCTCCTAAATATTGACTAATATCACGGTATTGTCTTTCGCTGTATGTACGCGCAATTTCGGTACGGAAAGAGAATCGTGTTGGCAATGGATTGATATTAAACTCTCGAATAAATTGTAAATATTTGCTCGATTCTTCTTTTGGTTGAACCATTCTCCATTTTTTAAATGGTTCGTATGATTTTCCTCTAAATCCGTATGTATAATTCAACGAAGCTCTCAGTTGCTGATTAACGTTGTATTGTGTATAGATATCACGATAATAATTATCCGAATACATCATCGACAAAGAGAAGTTCGATGGATCATAAAAACGAACAGGATTATTGTTATTCGTTGATCTAACTTTGCGAACATTGTTAAATGCAAAACTTTTGTATTGCGTATAAGTTCGAACAACTTTTTCTAATTCAGCTTTATTAGGCGCTTCATCAAAAATAATATCGTTGTCTAACGGATTGTATTTTGGATCGACAAAACTTTCTTGAATCGTAAAATCGAACGGAATTTCCATTCCCCATTTCTTCGGTAAGAATTTGTCTAATTTTACTTGTGCATTCAAGGCATATTGCAATGATTCGTCTTGATTACGATTCGCAGGACCTTGATCTATCGCTCCAAATCCTACAGAACTTGTACTTCCCGAAACTTGAACATTGGCAAAATCTCCTAAATTAAATTGCACATTGGCTGCTGCTGCATATCCACCTTTGTTATCAATTTCGCTTAAACGAAGTTCGTTCACCCAAAGTAATACTTCTTTTTCTGAAGAACCAGAAGTGTTACGTACCCCAATCATAATCGATGATACATTACCAAGTGTTGGACGTCCTTTTACGTAAACTGTTTTGTTTGGATTTTCTTGATCGAACGCAAAATTAAAACGTTGCAATGTACTGAAGCCATCTAAATCCCTTTGTTTTTTTGCATCTGTAAACAAATCTGTATTCAGATCAATAAAGTTTTCATCTGGCCAAACTGCACTTTCTGTTGTTGCGCTTTGAGGGGTGTACTTCAACGGCATTTCGTATTCGTAGTAGTTATCAGTATAATCACTACCTACACGAATAAATAATTTTGTTCCATCATCAACAGCATTCGACGTTCTGTCTAATAAGTTTTGTGCCGATACAAACATTTGCAATTTTTTGTATCGTCTCAAATCTAAATTCGTATTCTTAAAAATCGCTTTTGATGTACTACCTGGTTTAAACTTCGCTTTCAATGTCATCGAAGCTTCGTTCTGAGATTGATATCCAGTCGCTCCTTGCGTTTGCTCGCGATAAACTCCTGGAGGCATCATATATCGTGGACGATCAGTTCCGTTACGTTCAATACTTACTTCACCAACTTCTAAATCGTCGATATTTTTATCATCTTCGTAACCTTCTTGATTACTAATAATATAAGGGTAAATATTTTTTGTGTAACGACGCCATTCCGAACGAACTAAATCAAAAGTACCGAAACGAAGTGTTGTTTCTTCCTCAAACCCACGCATTACCATACGCATAAAACGAGCAGCAGTTAAAACGCTTTCCGCTTGTGCAATAGAGGCATCATTGTTCAACTCTTCTACTCCGTCTCCATCAATATCTAAATCGAAGTTATCAACAGGAATACGAACTTGGTACCATTTTACTTTCTGCGAAGATTTATCTGGAAATTCACCATCAACTTCTTTTCTTCCAACAATAAATTTATTGTTTGGATCTTCTAAACTTTGACGATCAATTTTTAAGGTATACTGATTATAATTCTCCGTTTGATCTAAGTTAAAGTCGCCATTGATATCTTCTGTATCTGGCACTAATGAAGAAGCATGTAAAGGATTATCCGTTGAATTGTTTCCTTGAGGATTTCTAAAATAACGGTAACGATCTTGGACTGTATTTCCGATAGAAGCTCCTCTAAAACGATCATCTAAGAAGAATAAATAGTTATCATTTGCAGGATCTAATTCCCCTGTAACTAAATTATTACTTGTAATTCCGTATCGTTGAGCTTCTTCTTCATCGGTCAATCCATTGTATCCTAAATCTTGTTGTTTACGTGCTTCTCCTTCTGTATCGAACGCATATAAAATAGGATTCAATTGAGGTGTTAATCCCCATTTTGAAGAAACTGTAGCAGCTCCATTACCTGAATGAGGTAATCCATTTTCGTACATCATTTCACCGTCTTTCAAGACATCTTCCGAAACATTTCCTAAATGCACTAACAATTCTCCTTCTCCCCCTTTTCCATCTGCATATGGATCCATCATCCAAAATTCGATGTATTCAACATTCGAATCCTTGAAGTTAGAAACCGAAATAGGTCGCATCATTGCTCCCCAATTTTTGGTATCTGTTGCATTTGGATTGATGTTATATGGACCACGTTCTTGCGGATAAAATGTCATATCCAATGTACTGATATACGAGTTGGTTCCTGCCATGACATCACGTTGATCAAAAAGTTCTTTCAACTTAACTCGACGTGCCATGTGCGATGACATTTCTTTATCTGACAAAGGTGAACTACCTCCAAGTCCATAAAAACGAGGATCAATTGAATACCATGACATCATACGACGACCATTATTAAAGGATAAATCGTCATTTTTCATTCCATTCGGGAAGAATGGGTGATAACCAGAGGCTGAATATCCCGCAGGTTTTCCTGGTGTAGATCCAAATTTCCATGAACCAACATCCAATAAACTGATACGAGATTGTGCATCTTCAAAATCATCAATGTAAGAATATCCTCCTGTAACATTGTTGACACCTGGCATTAAGTAAGCAGCTTCTGCCTGAACATTAATGTTCGACATTTCATCTGTTTTGATTCCAGGAATTTTATTGGTTAAACGCGTTAACCACTCAGCTTCTGAGTTATATTGTGTATTAAGTCCAAAAATAGTATTATTAACAGGTTCTGAACCAAATTGTGTTTTTTGTGTAACAGGACGTTCTTGGTAATTGATTAATGTACCTCCCAACATAAATTTATCGCTAAAATTATGTTCGACATTAATTCCCATGAAACGTTTTTTCTGTAAATTAAATGTAGATTGATTCTCTAATGCCACATTAATTGGTGCACCAGAGTTTTTCAATTGTTCGTTGATGATTTTTACACGTCCTAATTGATAATCGACTGTATAATCAACACCTTCTGTTAAGGTTGCTCCACCAGAAGTTACTTTTACAGAACCTTGCGGCACATTGAAAGCTCCTAAAGGAATACCATCAGAAACTGTTCCTTTGTAACGACCTTCTAAGGTATAACGATTGGCTAACTTTTCGCCAGAAAGTGTATTTGGTAATTGACGATAAATCTCATTGAAAACGTATTCTTGATTTTGCCCTTGTAACTTATTATCCAAATATTTACCAAAAGGTTCAACAGAAGTAAAAATAATATTTCCTCTTTCTGTGTCAATGGTAAGCCCAGACTCAAAATCGAATAAACCATCTCCTTTACTTCCATCAGGGTTTTGTTGTAATTGTCCGTTCGAATTTAAACGGTCCATATTCAACACTTGTAACAATGATTGTTCTGAAACGGCAGAATTTGGTAGATAATTTAATGTTCCTGAAGATTGTTCTCCATTATCTTTGAAATTTACATTTAACATAAAATCTTCACTCGAAACACCATAAGCATTTAACGAGTAAATATTTTTCATCATCAAATCCCACATTGGCGAAGCCACGTTTACAGCTGAATTTGGCTTAATTAATTTCGCAATAATTGGTTTGTCTGTTTGATCAGACATTTGTCCAACGGTATACAATTTCCCAGGATCAGAACTTGTTGTATACTGAAAAGATACCGCTAATAAATCTTCACCATCAATCAAAGGTGTATTCAACGAAATGTATCCCAATTTTGGATAGAATGTAAATTCGGATGCATCAAGTTTTCGAACGTTTTCGTTGACGATAAAGTTCTCTCCATCTTGAAATTGTTCTCCATTGTAAGAAAATCCATTCAAATAACTTCTCGCGTCACTAATCTTTGAAAAACCTTGCGAATTGATCGAATTAAATAAAGTATTGCTATCGTTATTTGGAGTTGAATTACTTTCGGCAATATCTCGTAAAGCAATAACCGAACGTCTTGTTTGCTGATTACCTCCAGATTTATCAACTTTCCAAACTTCTATTCGCTGGATATTGATATTACTGTTAACTGCAGGATAATTCGCTAAAGCTCTATCATAACTATTTCTGAAATATTGACCTAAGAAGAAGTGTCTGTTGTATTCGTATTTTTCGGCAGCAACTTTAAAATCTGTCATTACACCACCACCTTGTACCACGATATTTTTCGATTCCGAACGTTGTTCTGAGAACACAGCCGATACATTTGTACGACCAAATTTCAGATCTGTTCGAACTCCAAAAAGTGATTGAGCACCTGTAATTAACGAAGTACTAAGTGGCATCGAAATATTACCAACCTCTATATTTTGTAAAATATCATCTTCACCAGCAAATGGATCCAACTTAGTTCCTAAGGCTTTGCGCCATTGAAGTTTCATTTGATTTTCGAAACCGAATCCAGCTTGCGTATCATAATTAACTTTCAATTGTAAGTTTTCACCTACTTTTCCCAAAATACTCAACTGCATACGTTGGTTAAGATCCATCGTAAGGGTTTGTCTATTTTGCGGCAAAAGCATCGGGTTATCAATCTTTTGTAAGAAAACCCCTAAATCTAAATTAGCGTAACCTTGTGGTGTTAAGGAAATTTCTGAACCTCCAAAAATAGTTTCGAAAGCTTTAGACTTGATTCTAAAACTTGGTAAAATATTACTGTCCTTTTTCCCTTCTTTATCTCCAAAACGTTGCTCACGATAATATTGATCATTTGTTTGAGATTTAGTACGGAAGTAATTTTTCATGTCTTGATTCTGAACCAATGTCAAATACTCTTGACGTGTCAAATAAATTGGTTCGGAAACTAAACTTGTTCCTATTTGAGGATATAAGATATACTGACGCTTTATCGCATCGTACTGTACATCGTATGTTATTTGATTATCTAAAAACAATCCACCTTTTTGATCGCGCATAGGAAATTTGAGTGTATCACTTTCCTGTGCCATCACATCGCCCATAGCTCCCATTGCAAAAAGGAAACACAATGCTGCTATAGTAGAGCCTTTACGAATAGTTTTTGGTTCGTTATGAATCTTCATTAAATTTTCTTCAAGGTTTCTTTTACTAAGAATTCTACATCTGCATCTGGTTGATCTTGTAGGATTTTGTCCATGACTTTCTCTGCAGATTTTTTAGGAATTCCTAAAACTTCTAAAGCAGATAACGCTTCATTCTTAGATTTATTTTTGACCGAAGTAGAATTAACATCTAATATTAAACTTTGATCCAGTTTATCTTTCAAATCAATAATAATTCGCTGAGCTGTTTTGGCTCCGATTCCTTTTACGCTTTGCAGCAATTTGGCATCTTCTGTTGCGATTGCTGTAACGATTTCTTTAGACGATAAAGTCGAAATAATCATCATTCCAGAAGCTGGACCAACACCATTAACACTAATTAATTTCTGAAAAATTTCTCGTTCTTCTTTCGTTGCAAACCCATAAAGTATATGCGCATCTTCGCGAACAATCAAATGTGTGAAAATTGTAACCGCTTCTTCGTGTTCCAAAGTAGAATAGGTATTCAGTGAAATATTAACCCAATATCCTACACCATTGCAATCTATTACAGCATTTATTGGATAAATCTCGATTAATTTACCTCTTAATTGTGTTATCATTTTGACGTTTATTTAGTTACACTACATATAGTGATAACGTCAAAAATACGATTTATTTTGGAAGGGTGTAAATAGTTTATTTGTTAGAATCTAATTTTAATTGTAAGGATTGTAATAATCGATTTTCGAAGTCAGAAATAATACTTTTTGCCAAGAAATTGACATACCAATTTAATTTAGTAAGGAATATTTATAACTTCTCCTTGATTTTTTAATAAAAAATGATTCTCTGGATTGTTTACATCAATTTCTTGATTAGGATATAAATGATAAATACCTATATTTTTAGTATCTATTACTAATTTCGTATTATTTGCATTTCTATAAATCCATGGATTTAAAAAAGTCCATTCTACATTTTTTATCTTAGCTAAATCATCTAAATCTCCTGTATCACCAGAAATATAAATCTTCTTATTATGCCATTTAATTAAATATGAATAATGTTTAAACGAAATACCAAAAACTTTATGTTTTGTCTTAAAAGCTTTAATTTCAAAATTTGGAATTGACTCATGTAACTTCACTAATTTGCTAATATTCCAAGGACCGAACTTCTGTCCATTATATCTTTTCACAATTTTTTTAGAATAATGATCTGAATGTTTATGTGTAAAAATAAAAATAGATTTATTCTTAACCTCTTCAATTTCTTTATCATCATATTTCATATAGTTGTGAGCTCCTGATTTATATGGAAAATCTATATAAAAATTATTTATTCCATCTGTCATATGAAATCCACAATTTCCTATAAACTTGATTTTAATTTCTTTCGACTGCCCAAATCCTAAATTAGATAAAAGAATAAAAACAATAACCAATCCATTCTTAAAATAAAAACTATTCATTTTTAATTACTTATTTATATAAATAAAGCTAAAATAAGCTTATTTAAATATAAAACAACATAGTAAATACAAAATAAATAAAATCCTCTAAGAAAATCAATAAAGTTCTACATACAATGCTCATCCATTCCATTTAGCTGAAGTGCTTCTTTGGCTGGCGAGATAAACGGAATATCTAATTCTAATCCGCGAAGAATAAATAAAACACCAAGTATTAAGGTGATGATTGGTAAGATTTTTAAGATAGTTTGTCGTTGTTTGACTGATAAAAAATTACCAAATAAAACGGTAGCAAACATTAGTGGTAATGTTCCTAATCCGAAGAAGAACATGAACATGGCGCTTTTGTAAACCGTTCCTAAACCGATGGCTGCAGTTAAAGAGGCGTAAACCATTCCGCAAGGTAATAAGCCATTTAATAAACCAACTATATAAAGTGAGGAAGAATCTTTCTTGATTAAGAATTTACCAAGAGAGATTTTTACTTTTACCATCAAGGCATTTACAGGACGAAGCTGAGATGCTCCGTTTTCGTAGAATTTCGGAATCATGACCATAATAATCATTAACACACCAATCAATATACTTAGGTAGTTTTGTAAACCCACAAATGTAAATGATTCGCCAATTAGTCCTAAAATTGCGCCTAAAATCGTGTAAGTGGTTACACGTCCCAATTGATAAGTGAGATTGCGAAGTGTAAATTTTAGTTTGTCTTGGGATTCTAATCCCAAAGATAAAGCAATAGGTCCGCACATCCCTACGCAATGCAGGGACGATGTAAGACCTATAGATAATGCTATGATAACTATTGTGAGATCCATCGAATGGACTTTTTAATCAAGTATGTTTGATTATTTTCCTTCCAACTTAATGTTAATTCGTATTCTCCGTCTATTAACTTAACAGAAGGTATTAAGAAATTTTTTCGGTCAGATAATCTGATGTTAGTTTTGATATCTTTAGTTTCGTCTGCGTTTCGCATCAAAAAAATATCT
Organism: Empedobacter sp. 225-1; assembly: GCF_030328185.1. Classification (NCBI taxonomy): domain Bacteria; kingdom Pseudomonadati; phylum Bacteroidota; class Flavobacteriia; order Flavobacteriales; family Weeksellaceae; genus Empedobacter; species Empedobacter sp. 225-1. Next base: position 47,104 of record NZ_JACALO010000011.1, read on the forward strand.
CCTTTAAAATCTGCCGCAGTAGTTGCTGGAAATTGAAACAAAAGTCCATTTGCTTGTACAATTACTTCTGGCTTTTCGGCTAAAGCATTTGCACGTTTCTCTGCGTTGATTTCGTCTTGAAAATGTATTTCTTTTTCGTAGTAATTTTCCGTTACCATTCCGCCTGTATCTCCTGCAAAATATAGCAATGATAGGATAAATGTCATAAAACATCCTAAGGCAATTGCTACATAATGTCCCCAATTTAACTTCATATTTACTAATATTTGAATGGAGCTGAGAAGCTCGTTTCGTATTTATCGATTACTTTTCCTTTTTGATTGATCAATCCAATGACCACTTTTTCTTTGTACGATTTTACTTCATTTGTTGGAATTTTCAAGAAGAATTTCCCTTGAATGATTTGACCTTTTTCCATGTTCAATTTATTAACACCTTCGTACATTTCTACTTTTGAATCTTTGTGTGATAATAATTCTATTGATACAATTTGGTCGGCATTTGTTTTGTTGTATAATGTATATTCAAATTGATTGACGTAATATTGACCTTCTACTTTATAATCTGTTCCTGGTACTTTTAGGTATTTAGACTCTACATCTGAACGAGAGAAAAGGAAAGCTGTCATAGCACCAATCAATAATAACAAGGCAAATGTGTAAGCTGCTAAACGTTTTGAGAATTTGAATTTCTCTCCACGTTTGATATCATCTTCAGAAGCATAACGAATCAATCCTGTTGGTAAACCAACTTTTACCATTACTTCGTCACATGCATCGATACAAGCTGTACAGTTGACACATTCTAATTGGATTCCGTTACGGATATCAATACCAGTTGGGCAAACAACTACACATTGTCCACAGTCGATACAATCTCCTTTTCCAGCAGCTTTACGATCTTCATTCTTTTTGAATTTTGCACGTCCAGCTGTAGATTCACCACGTTTGAAATCATATGTTACATTAATTGTATGCGAATCAATAAGTACACCTTGAAAACGTCCGTAAGGGCAAACCAACGTACAAGCTTGTTCTCGGAACCATGCAAATACAAAGTAAAACATTCCAGAAAAGATAACTAATCCAATCAATGTCCCGATATGTTCTGCTGGACCGTCAAGAATAACTGCGTATAAAGCATCTGCTCCAATAATGTAAGCTAAGAATACATTTGCTATGATAAATGAAATGATAGCGAAGATGGTCCATTTTAATAGTTTTTTACGAATTTTTTCTTCGTCCCATTCTTGTTTATCTAATCTCATTTGTTTTGCTCTGTCACCTTCTATGGCATATTCTATTTTTCGGAAAACCATTTCCAAGAATATTGTTTGGGGACATACCCAACCACAAAACAACCGTCCATAAGCCATGGTAAATAATACGATAAAAATAATGGTCGTAATCATTCCGATAGCTAACAAGAAAAAGTCTGAGGTAAAGAAAGGGAAACCGAATAAAATGAATTGACTTTGTAAGACATCAAATTTGAACAAAGGATTTCCGTTTGGTAATTTAAAAAAGGGTGTTAAGATTAATATTGCTAACAATACATAACTAACGTATGTCCTATAATTAGTAAACTTACCTTTTGGTTTTTTAGGATATACCCATTTTCGTTCTCCTGTTCTTTCCATTGTTCCAATGGAAGTACGAACGTCTTCGTTCATTTGGTTATTATCCTCCAAATAATCGTTTAAATTAAATTCATCTTTTGGGTCAGAATTTTGAACACTCATTGTCGTGAATTTTAAATGTATACAAATTTACGACTAAAAATGAAAAGAGAGCCTATAAATAAGCTCTCTTTCAATATGATATTTGTTGTAATTATTTGTTGTTAATTACTTTTGCTTCCAAGATTCTACTAAATCTCCTTGTGGAGCAGCTGCACCTTCAGCAACTGTCTTAGTAGCTTCTTTTTGGTTGATGTAGTACACATAAGAAGCAATTTTCTCGATTGCTAAACCAGATAACTCTTTACGTTGTCCGAATGCACGCATCTGAGGATTTTGTGGAGATCCATCATAAATAATGTGATAGATATTTTTGAATAAACTATCTTCAACATGATTCACCCAGTAATCATCTGTTAAGTTTGGTCCAATACCTCCAATACCATCTTGCATGTGACATTGAGTACAGTTTTGATCGAATAATTTTTTTCCTTGTTCTACAATCGCTGGATCATTCGATTTATCAATAGCACCTGTGATGTCAATATCATTTTGAACTGCCCAAATACTATCCACTTTATCTTTATAAACCATTTCTTCTTCGTATTCTTTGTCCATGTGAGCGAAGTCTGTAAAACTATATGCCATTACATAAACAACCATAAATACAATACCGAAATAGAATAATGATAACCACCATTGTGGTAAAGCATTGTCTAACTCTTTGATTCCGTCAAAACCATGATCTAAGATGATAGACTCTTCTTCTTTATCAGATTGTTTTTTAGCAGCTGAACTAAATAAGCGTTTGAAATAACCTATTTTTCCTTCTTCTAAATACTGTGCTTGTTCTACTTCTGATAATCTTTTGAATCTTTCTGCTTCGATTACTTTGTTCAAAGCATTAATAATTAAAAGCATTACCGTTGCAATTGCTAATACTGCCCAGAAAATTCCTTGTGCGAACACATGTTTTAAATGTTCAAGTAAATTGTTTACCATTCCTTGAAAACCTGGTTCTGGCACCACATCTACTGGCGTAACCATTGTAAACGCTAAGATTATAGCTAATAGCGTTAATGGGATAAATATATAGGCCGGGGTACGTTGTCTCATTTTGTATTATTTTTTTCGTTCTCTTCTGGTTCTAAATCTAAAGCTGCAGACTCGTTATCTTTATAAAAATCTTTTGGTTTTTTCATAACCTTAACAAATACTGTTATAAAGATTGCCATAAATCCTATTAGGATTAATGTCTGCAACAAAGATGCATACTCATACTGAGAAAGGAATTCTTTATAATATTTTAACATTAGTTACTCGCTGTCTCTACTTGTTCAGCACTGATATCTGTTCCTAAACGTTGTAAATACGCAATTAATGCAGTAATCTCACGGTCTCTTAACGGAACAAACTCTTTTCCTTCAGCTTTAGCTTCAGCTTCTTTTTTAGCATATAAGTCTTTCAAATCATTAGCATCTTTAAAGATACTTGTTTCGATCGCTAATGCTTGTTTGTTCATAGAAACTTGCATACTATCAAAATCTTCTTGTTCATAAGGAACTCCTAATGCAACCATAGATTTCATTTTATCACGCGTTAACTCACGGTCTAATTTATTTTCGATTAACCATGGGTAACGAGGCATGATAGATCCGTCTGATGTAGAACGTGGATTCCACATGTGTTTGTAATGCCAAGCATCTGGATTTTTACCTCCTTCACGGTGCAAGTCTGGACCTGTTCTTTTTGATCCCCATAAGAATGGATAATCGTAAACAAATTCTCCTGCTTTAGAGTATTCTCCATAACGTTTTACCTCGTCTCTAAACGGACGAATCATCTGAGTGTGACAAGCGTTACAACCTTCTCTAATATATAAATCACGCCCTTCTAACTCTAAAGGTGTATATGGTTTGACACTTGAAATTGTAGGTACGTTAGATTTTACTACAATTGTAGGTACAATCTCTACTAAACCACCAACAGCTAAAGTTAATACAGCTCCGATTGTTAAAACGATAGGAGTTCTTTCTATCCAAGAGTGTACTCCTTCTCCTTGTGTACGTGAAGCTGTTTTTGGTGCTAATGCAGGAGCTTCTGCTTCTTCATTCGCAATAAAGCTTCCTGATTTTACAGTTTTCCAAACATTAATAACCATTAAAATTGATCCAATCAAATATAATGTTCCTCCAAATGCACGTAATGGATATAACCATTGTTTAAGAATTGTAACTGTTTGTAAGAAGTTACCATATTCTAATGTTCCGTCAGCTGCGAATTGTTTCCACATTAAACCTTGTGTCCAACCTGCAACATACATAGGAATTACCCAGAATAAGATACCGAAAGTACCAATCCAGAAGTGTGCATTTGCCATCTTGACAGATGCTAATTTAGTTCCAAATAACTTTGGTACTAAGTAATAGATCATACCAAAAGCGATAAATCCATTCCATCCTAAAGTACCTACGTGTACGTGAGCAGGAACCCAGTCTGTAAAGTGACCAATTTTATTTAAAGTTTTTGTTGCTAATAACGGTCCTTCGAAGGTAGCCATACCATAACAAGTTAAAGCAACTACGAAGAATTTCAAGATTGGATTTTCTCTTACTTTATCCCATGCACCACGTAATGTTAATAAACCATTTAACATACCTCCCCAAGATGGAGCGATTAACATGATAGAGAATCCTGTTCCTAAAGCTTGTGCCCAACCTGGTAATGCTGTATAAAGCAAGTGGTGAGGTCCAGCCCAGATATAAATGAAAATCAATGACCAGAAGTGAACAATAGATAACTTGTATGAGAATACAGGTCTATTTGCTGCTTTTGGTACAAAGTAATACATTAATCCTAAAATAGGAGTTGTTAAGAAGAATGCTACAGCATTGTGTCCGTACCACCATTGCACTAACGCGTCTTGAACTCCAGAATATAATGAGTAAGACTTTGGAGCTGTTAAGCTAAAAGTCACTGGAATTTCTAAGTTATTAAATACGTGTAGCATTGTAATAGCTGCCCAAGTTCCGATGTAGAACCAAATAGCTACGTACAAGTGACGTACACGACGTTTAGCAATTGTTAAGAACATTTGTGCTCCGAACAACACCCAAACTAGCGCGATTAAAATATCAATTGGCCATTCATGCTCAGCATACTCTTTAGAAGTGTTGTATCCTAAGATAAATGTAACAAATGATAATACAATAAATAATTGCCATCCCCAGAAAACGATCCAGCTTAAAACGTCGCTGTACATTCTGGTTTTCAACAATCTTTGCATTGAATAATAAGCTCCGGTAAAGAACGAGTTACCAACAAAGGCGAATACCGCGAAAGTTGTGTGTATCATTCTTAACCTACCAAAACCAAGTGTTCCTTGCGAGTTGATTAAACCTTGAATATTTCCTCCAATTGTACCATCATCCGATCCGAAGATGTATTCTGGTAACGTAGGAAAAAACAACAAAGTTGCAACCAATACTCCAAAGAAAAATGCCATAACTGCCCAAAACAATGTGGCATAAAGGAAATACTTTACGATCTTATTGTCGTAACTAAAAGTCTGCATTTGCATTATGAGTCGATTTTATCTTGTGTTTTTTTATCATCTTTTAACATTCTCACTGCTGGAGATTCATCTTCGTCAAACTGTCCCTTTTTATATCCCATAAAGAATAATAGAAGGAAAATTGCCCCCAAAGAGACACTAACCAATATCATTAATAATAATATCCCCATAGCTCCACAAAATTACAAAGCCCTAAGTTCTTATCACAATGATTTTGGTCAGAGCAGTATGTATATACGTAATTTAAAATCAGTCTAAATTCCATTTCGTTATTTTATCTGCAATTCGTGTGCTTGCCGTAGCAAAAATTAACACTGAAATAGAACTTATTGGCATTAAAATCGCTGCTACGACTGGTTGTAAATATCCAGAAACGGCAAAACTAAGCCCAACTATATTGTATAAGAAACTAATAAAAAATGCAATTTTTACAAATTTCATTGTTGTCTTTGCTAATTTCAAAAAGTTTGGAATAGCCGAAAAACTTCTCGCATCCAAAATTCCGTCACATGAAGGTGAAAAACTGTTAATATCTTCAGAGATTGAAATCCCAACTGTACTTTGTTTCAAAGCTCCAGCATCATTTAATCCATCTCCAAGCATCATCACTTTTTTTCCATCTTCTTCCAATTGTTTGATGTATTCTAATTTATCCGTTGGTGATTGATTAAAAATCAATTTTGCATTTGATGGAAAAATCGTTTCTAAATATTCTTTTTCAGAATCATTATCCCCTGACAAAACATGCAATTGATATGCATCCAACTCTTTCAATATACCATCCAATCCTTTTCGGTATCGATTTGTATAGACAAATTTACCAAAAACTTCTCCATCAATTGATATAAAAACTTGAGATTGATTTAATCTATTTTCATTAAAAATTGCATTGGTAAAACTTCTCGACCCAACTTTTAATTGACGCCCATCTACTTCTGCTTGTTGACCTTTCCCAACTATTTCTTCGTAATTAGAAATCGGCAAATGATCGTCAACATTTAGTTTTTTATACAACGTACGACTAAGCGGGTGATTTGAATTTCTGATTAATGCTTTTACCAATTGTTTCTGATAATCGGATAATTCTTTTCCTTCGTATTGTACTTGCGCTTCGTCACTTTCTGTAATTGTTCCAGTCTTGTCAAAAACTACATCCGTAATTTTTTCCATTCTTTCTACAGTCGATGTGTTTTTTACATAAAACTTTTTGTTACCGAAAATACGCATCATATGTCCCAAAATAAACGGCGAGGACAATCCTAACGCACAAGGACAGGCAATAATAAGAATAGATGTGACTACTTCTAAAATTTTAGAAGAATCGTGATAATACCAATAAACAGCTGAAATTGCTGTAATAATCAGAATAATTAACGTAAAATAATGACTAATCTTATTGGTTAATGCATTTAATTCTGATTCTTCTTTTTGAAAAGCATCATTGTTCCAAAGTTGGGTTAAATAACTTTGATTAACATCCGAAATAATTTCTAATTCGATGGCATGACCAGACTGCTTACCTCCTGCAAATATCTTATCTCCAGCTTTTTTAGGAATCAAACGCGCTTCTCCTGTCACAAACGAGTTATCGATCATCGCTTCTCCTTTCATTAAAATAGCATCAGCTGGGATGATTTCTTCATTTCTGATTAATATTCGATCACCTTTTTTTAAATCAGCCAACAAAATAGGTTGTTCATATCCATCTTCTAACTTCGCAACTGCAATAGGGTAAAATGACTTATAATCTCTATCAAATGCTAACGCTTGCATCGTTTGTTGCTGAAACCATTTTCCTGTTAACATCAAAAACAATAACATTGCTAATGTATCGAAATAACCGGGCGAAATATCGAAAATGATATCATAAGTAGATTTGAACATAATCACGATTATCCCCAAAGCTATAGGTACATCGATATTGATGTATTTATTTTTCAAACCTTGCCAAGCAGAAACAAAGTAATCAGTAGAAGAATAAAAGAAAACAGGCAAAGACAACGCGAACATAGTCCAGCGGAAATATCCTTTATTTTCTTCTAACCATTGTTCTTTTACTTCTCCAAAAACCTCTACATATTCAGGGAACGATAGAAGCATTATATTTCCAAAACAGAAACCTGCAATTACCAATTTACTCACCAAAGAGCGATCGACTTTGCTTTTATTCTTTTTATCTAATGTTTTTAGATTAATAGATGGTTTGTACCCAAGATTTGTAATTAATCGTGCTAAATCTCCTAATTTCAAATTCGCATCTCGATAAGTAATCTGAACAGTTTTTTGAGTAAAATTAACATTAGAAGAAATGATATTTGGGTTGATTGTATCCAAACTCTCTAACAACCAAACACAGGAAGTACAGTGCATTACAGGTACATAAAAGGAGACAACTGTAACGCCATCATCAGAAAAATCTACAACTTTATCAAAGATTTCTTTTGTGTTTAAGAAATCAAATTGATGATTACTTTTTCCATCAGGACGCAAACCTGCATTACGATTAAGATCGTAATAATCTTTCAAGTTATTTACGTTTAAAATCTCGTAAACCGTTTTACAACCCTGACAACAAAAATCCTTTTCATCGAACTGAATAACCTCTTCTTCAATCCGTTGACCACAGTGAAAACAATTCTCTTCCATACTATTTTACAAAATTACTTTCCTTTTATCAGAATTAACGTTAACTTTGTATGAATTAAGTCATAACAATAAGATATGTCAGAGTTTAATGAGAATGTAGTATCGATTAAAGCGATGTTTGATAACCCAGAGTCTTTTGGGGTTTTTAGTAAAGAAGAATTGTTGGAGTTCGAGCAAGAGAAAAAAATCTTGAATCTAAAAAAAGGTGACGAAATCATCCAGGAAGGAAATACGCCAAAAGGTATTTACTGTGTGATGAAAGGGACAGCAAAACTTTTTAAGATTGGTTTCAACGGAAAAGAACAAATTTTACGCTTTATCAACGAAGGTGACATCATAGGATATCGTTCAATTTTAAGTCAAGAAGTTTTTGGTGCATCTGCAACTGCGATGACTGCGATTGAAATTTATTACATTCCAGAAAAATTCTTCTTAAAATTACTGGAAATTAATCCAAAATTAGCCTTCAATATTCTACAACGAATCGCAAAAGATTTAGGAGAATATGCACGTACAATTACATATTTAGCTCAAAAAACGGTTCGCGAACGATTGGCAGAAGTTTTAATTTTATTAGAAGGCAAATTAGGTACTGATAAAGATGGTTTCATCAATATTTCTTTAACACGTGAAGAAATGGCAAATTTAATTGGAACAGCAACAGAATCTGCAATTCGATTAATTTCTGAATTTAAAACAGATGAATTGATAGAAGTTGAAGGTCGAAAAATCAAACTTTTGGATCATCAAAAATTGACGAAATTAGGTCATGTAATATTATAATAAAGAAATCCTCTCAAAAAAATGAGAGGATTTTTTTTGCTTTAAACCTATTAGCTATTTTAATTTCATGTTATAACATGAAAAAATTCTAAAGTAAACACAAAAAAACTGATACATTTTTTTGAATTGATTGCCTGTAACTTTTGTTACAACGAAAAAAGGAACGAAACCCTACCTTTGAATTAATTGTAAATAGAAAAAAATGAAGAAGATAGTTTTTATGCTTGCTTTTGCAACTACTTTCACAGCACAAGCCAACACAACACAACTTGAAAACAACCAAATTGAACAATCGTACCAACTGAAAAAGAAAGGTAAATATGCAATTATGGTACAAAACAAAATGATGTTGATGTCATCGATTATGACTGGTCAGGAAATGTTAAAGAACAATCCGAAATCAACATTTGAAATTGTGATGATTGCTGCTGCTGTTAAGGATATAGCAGAAGATAATGAGCTAAAAGAAATGATGAAAAAAGCGAATGCAGCTGGAATTAAGTTTACTTCGTGCGAATTTGCAATGAATAAATTAGGTGTAAATAAATCTCAATATTTAGAGTTTGTGCAAACAACACCAAATGCATTTATTTATCTTTTCGAATTACAAGAAAAAGGTTTTAAACAAATTATACTTTAACCAAAAAAGATGGATTTTATAAATCCATCTTTTTTTATATTATTCTTCCAAATCACTCTCTTCTTCCTCATCATAATACTGAAAAAGGAAATTATTGTAAGGAAAACGTTTCATGTGAAGTTCTTTTACTTCTTCATAAACCGTTTTTCGTAATTCTTCTAAATTATCTTTTTCTGTAGCAGAAATAAACAATGTCGGATAATCCGTTTTTGCCATCCAAGTTCGTTTCCAATCTTCTAACGAATAGTTTTCAAATTTCTTTTCAGACAAATCATCTTCATCTTGTTTCGTATAAGAAAAATTATCAATTTTATTAAAAACCATAATCGTTGGCTTCTCTTTCGAATCAATTTCAGCTAAAATTTGATTCACTGAATTAACATGATCTTCAAAACTTGCATGTGAAATATCGACGACATGAACCAATAAATCTGCTTCACGAACCTCATCCAATGTCGACTTAAAGGATTCTACCAATTGTGTTGGCAATTTTCGAATAAACCCAACCGTATCCGTTAACAAGAAAGGTAAATTACCAATCACTACTTTACGAACTGTTGTATCTAATGTTGCAAATAACTTGTTTTCTGCAAAAACTTCTGACTTCGACAAAACATTCATCAACGTCGATTTTCCAACATTGGTATAACCAACCAACGCTACGCGCACCAATGCACCACGATTTTTACGTTGAGTCGCCATTTGCTTGTCTATTCCTTTCAATTTTTCTTTCAGTAATGTAATACGATCACGAATAATACGTCTATCAGTTTCGATTTCCGTTTCTCCAGGACCACGCATTCCAATTCCACCTCGCTGACGCTCCAAGTGCGTCCACATTCGTGTTAAACGAGGTAATAAATATTGGTATTGAGCCAATTCTACTTGAGTTCTTGCATAAGAAGTTTGCGCTCTTTGTGCAAAAATATCCAGAATCAATTGTGTTCTATCAATAATTTTTTTATTGACAACTTTCTCAATATTTTTTAGCTGAGAAGGAGTTAATTCATCATCAAAAATTACTGTATCAATGTCATATTGCTCTACAAATGCAGCAATTTCATCTAATTTCCCGCTTCCTACAAAAAATTTAGAATCAGGACGATCCATTTTTTGAGTGAAACGTTCACCAACTGTAGCTCCTGCTGTATACGCCAAGAACTCCAATTCATCCATATATTCAGTCAGTTTTTCTTCGGATTGTTCGCGTGTAATCAATCCAACTAAAACGACCTTTTCGTATTGTGCTTCTTTCTTTTCTAACATAAATCTCTACAAAAATAAAATAAAGTTTTTGATGTCAAACCACTTCATCAAAATTCTTAACGATTATTTACAAAATCCCCTTAATTATACTCAAATAAAATTATCATATTTGCCAGCTAATTAAACAATATTTTATACGAAGAAAAATTTACTAGTTGGGGCTTTAACCCTATTATCATTAAATGTTAATGCTCAAAACCAAAATATTTCTTTTGAAGAATCTGAAGGTTTTTCAATCGGAAATCTAAACAACCAAAAAAAACTGGTTCAATTGGGAATATGTTTCTGATGAAAATTCTAAAGTCAATAATACAATTTCGAGCAAAGGAACGAATTCTGTATATGTTATAAATGATGAAGTAGAAGAAGGAAATTGGGGTGGAATCGCTTATCCAATTGCAAAGTATCGTAAATACACTATTTCTGCTGATGTTTATTTGGAGAAAACTGAAAATTCAAATTATGAAATGTTAGGCTTTTATAACGAAAACAATGAGTTCGATTTGGTTGGTGGTTTGATATTTTACTTTGATGGAGAAATTGCATACAAACACATGAAAAATAGTGTAACAGTTGGTACATGGACACCTAAAAAATGGTACAATGTGAAAGCTGAAGTCGATTTAAATGCAAAAAAAGTTATTTACTATTTAGATCATGTAAAAATTCAAGAAACAATTATAGATGATGTGAATAAAGATATTACCGAAGTAGATTTTAGTTTTGATAATTATGGTTCAAGTTTTTTTGTAGATAATGTAACTATTATTGATTTAGAAAATTTAGGATTAACAGAGAATAACAAGAATCCTATTTCTATTTATCCAAATCCATCTTCAACATACATTAATATTAATACTACAGAAAAAATAAAAACCGTTACCGTTACAGATTTAACAGGTAAAATAATTTTAAATCAACAAGATTCCAATAAAATCGATATTCATCATTTGTCAAATGGGGTATATCTTATCAACATTAATACAGACAACTCCCAATCAATTCAAAAATTTATAAAAAAGTAAATATTTAGAAAATAAAACCTAATTACTATAAATTTTAAAATATAACATTAGAAATGAGATTCTTCTTAATTATTTTTTCTAAACATTAAAAATTTCATTGCTAATTAAAATATCCTTTATAAATTTGTCTCAACAAAAAGAAATTATGTACACAGTTCAGTTCCATCATCATCACCATCATACTTGCACTCAAGCGAGCTGATTGTGATATGGACTTGTGCCAAATAATATATCTAAATCCCGTTTGAGTACATCAAACGGGTTTTCTTTTTTTTAGCTTTTTTGATGTACTCCTATAAATATAAAATAAAATGAATACATTAAAAATAGCCATTCAAAAATCAGGACGATTAAACGAAGATAGTCTTAAGTTACTTAAAGATTGTGGTGTTTCAATTGATAATGGTATTGATCAACTTCGTGTACAAGCTCGCAACTTTCCATTAGAAATTTTCTTCTTAAGAAACTCTGATATTCCTCAATATGTTAAAGATGGTGTAGTAGATTGTGCCATAATAGGTGAGAATTTATTAATAGAAAATGAGATGGAATTACCTGTTCTTCAAAAGTTAGGTTTTTCTAAATGTAGACTATCGGTAGCTGTTCCAAAATCTTCGCAATACAATTCTTTAAATGATTTTGAGAACAAAAAAATTGCTACTTCTTATCCAAATACGGTTTTAAACTTCTTTAAGTCAAAAAATATAAATATCGAAATTCATGAAATTTCTGGTTCTGTAGAAATTGCACCAAGCATTGGACTTTCAGACGCAATTGTAGATATTGTTTCTTCTGGAAACACTTTATTTAAAAATAATTTAAAAGAGTTTGAAACTATTCTCAAAAGCGAAGCTATTTTAATTTCTAGTGAGAATCTCGATTTTGATAAATTTTCTCTATTAAAAAAACTACAGTTTAGAATTGAATCTGTTCTTAAAGCTAGAAAGTCAAAGTATATTTTAATGAATGTTCCAAACGATAAAATAGAAATGGTAAGTAATATTCTTCCAGTTCTAAAATCGCCAACAGTTATGCCTCTTTCAGAATCAGGATGGAGTAGTGTACATTCGGTGATTAACGAAGATACCTTTTGGGACATCATCGAGCAATTAAAAGCTGCTGGTGCTGAAGGTATTTTAGTATTGGAAATTGAGAAAATGATTTTATAGTGTTGATGTGCTTAAGTTGTTAAGTTCATAAGTAGTTATTTATATAAAGAATAAAAAACACTTACAAACCTTAAAGACTTATAAACTTAAACACTTTATAACATAAAAACTAAAAAAGATGCAAACTTATATAAACCCACAACTTTCAGATTGGTCAGCTTTAACTTCTCGCCCAACGAAAGAAGCGCAAGATTTACAAAAATTCGTTTTAAATGTTTTTGGTAAAATTCAATTGGATAAAGATCAGGCCTTAATTGACTTTACCGAACAATTCGATAAAGTTCAATTAACTTCCTTAGAAGTTTCAGTTGAAGAAATGGAAGAAGCCAAAGCTTTAATTTCGGACGATTTAAAAAAAGCGATTCAATTAGCAGCTTCAAACATCGAGAAATTTCACGCCGTACAACGCGAAGAAATTAAAGTAATTGAAACGACTAAAGGTGTTAATTGTTGGAGAGAATCACGCGGAATCGAAAATGTCGGAATCTACATTCCAGGTGGAACAGCTCCATTATTTTCAACTACTTTGATGTTAGGAATTCCTGCAAAATTAGCCAGATGCGAAAACATTATTTTATGTACGCCTCCAAACAAAGAAGGTAAAATTCACCCAGCGATTTTATATACAGCCAACTTAATCGGAATTGATAAAATATATAAAGTTGGCGGAATTCAAGCCATTGGCGCATTAACTTTTGGAACAGAAACGATTCAGAAAGTGGATAAAATTTTCGGTCCAGGAAACCAATATGTAACGGCAGCCAAACAAGTTGCGCAAAATTTTGGTGTAGCAATCGATATGCCTGCGGGTCCAAGCGAAGTTTTAGTAATCGCAGATGAAACTTCGGTTCCGAAATATGTCGCAGCAGATTTACTTTCTCAGGCTGAACACGGCATCGACTCACAAGTGATTTTATTGACAACTAATCAGCAAACTTTAAAAGAAACAATTGTTGAATTACAATCTCAAATAGAACTTTTACCAAGAAGAGAATTAGCAGCAAAAGCTTTAGAAAATTCGAGAGGAATTGTTCTTAATTCAATTGAAGAATGTATAGCTTTTTCTAATATTTATGCACCAGAGCACTTAATTTTCGCTTGCGAAACAGCTGAAGATTATATTCCAAATATCATCAATGCCGGTTCTGTTTTCCTAGGAAACTATTCGTGCGAATCGGCTGGAGATTATGCTTCCGGAACCAATCATACCTTGCCAACAAATGGGTATGCGAAAAATTATTCTGGAGTTTCTTTAGATAGTTTCATCAAGAAAATTACGTTTCAAAAATTGACAGCAGAAGGAATTCTAAATATTGGTCCGGCCATCGAATTAATGGCTGAGGCTGAAGAATTATTTGCACACAAAAATGCGGTGACGCTAAGATTATTAGACTTGAAATAATTTGATAAGTGAGTAAGTTTTTAAGTGGTTTAGAATTGCGGTATAAATAACTTAAAAACCTAACAAAATAAGCATTTAACAACTTAAAAACCTGTCAACATAAACACTTAATAACTTAAAATAAAATGTTCAACATAAATAACATCATTCGTCCCAACGTAAAAGCAATGAAAGCGTATTCATCTGCGCGCGACGAATTTCAAGATATTAATGACGATTTCGTTTTCTTAGATGCCAACGAAAATCCTTTCAACAATGGTTTAAATCGCTATCCAGATCCTTTTCAACGCAAAGTAAAATCGATTTTAAGTGAAATTAAAAATTTTCCTACTGATCAGATTTTATTAGGCAATGGAAGCGACGAAGTTTTGGATTTAATTTTTCGTGCGTTTTGCGAACCGAATCAAGATAACGTCATCGCGATTTCACCTTCTTACGGAATGTACATCTTTTTGGCCAATTTAAACGCTGTGGAATACCGCAAATCCTTATTAAACGAATCAGATTTTCAACCCAACATCGAAGATATTTTCTCGAAAGTGGATGAAAATACAAAAATGATTTTCTTGTGTTCACCTAATAATCCAACAGGAGAAATCATTAAAAGAGAAGCGATTTTAGAAATTGTAAATAGTTTCAACGGATTGGTAATTATCGATGAAGCCTATATTGATTTCGCAACTGAACCATCTTGGATCGAAGAGATCAACAATTATCCAAACGTAATTGTTACGCAAACTTTATCAAAAGCTGTTGGTTTAGCCGGAATTCGTTTAGGAATTTTATATGCCTCTCAAGAAATTGTAGAGGTCTTAAATAAAATTAAACCGCCTTATAACATCAATCAATTGACACAATTAAAAGCGATTGAAATTTTAAGCGATTACGAAAAAGTGGTAGCAGCAACAAATACGATTGTTCAACAAAAAGAAGTTTTAGAAAATGCGTTAACGGAGATTTCTTTTGTCGAAAAAATCTATCCAAGTGATGCGAATTTTATCTTAATCAAAGTGGATAATGCCAACGAGCGTTACGACAAATTGGTTGAAAAAGGAATTGTCATCCGTAACCGTAACAATGACGATTTATGTAAGAATTGTTTGAGAATTACTGTTGGAACGGAAGAGGAAAATGGGAAGTTGGTACAAGTACTTAAGGGGTTAAGTTAGTAAGTGATTAAGTGTTTATGTGGTAGAGTGTCTAAGTTGGTTTTATCTCTGATTATTAAATATTTAAACTTACTAACTTAAAAACTTACTAACCGTACAACTTAAAAACATACAAACTAAACAACTTACAAACTTAATAACACACCTACTGACCAACTTAAAAACATTTTCCTTAACTTAATATCTATCAAACCTTAAAACCAAATAATATGGGCCTAGTTTATGATTTAAATTTATGGAAAGAAGCGCATCAACTAGTTTTAGAAGTGTATAAAACAGTCGATAAATTTCCTAAATCAGAGATTTTTGCTTTATCGAGTCAAATGAAACGTTGTGCAGTTTCTGTTCCGGCAAACATTGTTGAAGGATATAAAAAACAAACGAAAGCTCATCAAATACATTTTTATAACATTTCGGATACATCTTTAGAAGAACTGAAGTATTACTTTTTACTTTCTAGAGATTTGAAATATATAACTGAAAAAGAATACAAAATATTGATTAGTAAAAGTGAAGAAGTTGGAAAAATGATTACAGGTTATATTAAACATATCAAAAGTAAATAACTTAAAAACTTCATCACCTAATCACTTACAAACTAAAAAATGAAAAAAATACTTTTTATAGATAGAGACGGAACCCTAATTCTAGAACCAGCCGACTACCAAGTGGACAGCTTTGAGAAATTAGAATTCTATCCAGAAACATTTACTTATTTAGGGAAAATTGCCAAAGAATTGGATTACGAATTAGCGATGGTAACGAACCAAGATGGTTTAGGAACACCGGCAAATCCTGAAGAATTATTCTGGCCGATTCAAAATTTCGTAGTAAAAGCATTTGAAAACGAAGGAGTAAAATTTTCAGCAATTTTCATCGATAAAACTTTTGCACACGAAAATGCACCGACACGCAAGCCTGGAACTGCGATGTTAACTAAATACATCAACAATCCGGCATACGATTTAGCAAATTCGTTTGTAATCGGAGACCGAATTACCGATGTGAAATTAGCTCAGAATTTAGGAGCAAAAGGAATTTTTATTGCAAATGACGAAGCATTAGGAGCAGACGAAATCAACGATAACGAAGGTTTAAACGAAGCGATTGCATTAAAAACAACATCGTGGAAAGAGATTTACGAATTCTTAAAATTACAAAATCGTACGGCTTCTATTGTTCGTAACACAAACGAAACAAATATTAAAATCGATTTAAACTTAGACGGAACAGGGAAATCAGATATTTCGACTGGAATCCACTTTTTCGATCATATGTTAGATCAAATTGCGCGTCACGGGCAAATGGATTTAGTGATTAAGGTGGACGGTGATTTAGAAGTGGACGAACACCACACAATTGAAGATACAGCCATTGCGTTAGGTGAAGTTTTTGCTCAAGCGTTAGGAAATAAATTAGGGATCGAGCGCTATGGTTTCACTTTACCAATGGATGATTGTTTAGCGCAAGCGGCAATTGATTTTGGAGGAAGAAACTGGTTGGTTTGGGAAGCGGAATTTAAACGCGAAATGATTGGTCAAATGCCAACAGAAATGTTCTATCACTTCTTTAAATCGTTTACAGACGGTGCAAAATCGAACTTAAATATCAAAGCGGAAGGAACAAACGAACACCACAAAATCGAAGCGATTTTTAAAGCGTTTGCGAAAGCGATTAAAGTGGCGGTAAAACGTGATCCAGAAAAAATGATTTTACCATCAACAAAAGGACTTTTGTAATAATTTTTAAGTTGTAAAGTTATGAAGTGATAAAGTTATTTGTTGGTTTAAGACTTAAAATCCAACCACAAATTAACTTACAAACGTAAACACTTATCAACATAAAAACTTAACCACTCAAATAATATGATAGCAATAGTAAAATATAACGCAGGAAATGTAAAATCGGTTTACAATGCCGTAACTCGTTTGGGTTACGAAGCGGTAATTACAGATGATTTTGAAACCTTGCAAAATGCAGACAAAGTCATTTTTCCAGGTGTGGGAGAAGCGAGTTCGGCCATGACTTATCTAAAAGAAAAAGGATTAGATAAAATCATCCAAAACTTAAAACAACCAACGTTAGGAATTTGTTTAGGTCAGCAATTGATGTGTGCTTTTTCGGAAGAAGGAAATACAGAGTGTTTAGGAATTTTTCCCATTCAAGTGAAATTATTTCCATCAACGGAAATCGTTCCACATATGGGATGGAATACCATTTATGACTTAAAAACGTCTTTGTTTAACGGAATCGAAGAAAACTCGGACATCTATTATGTTCACAGTTTTTATTGTGAGAATTCAGAATATACGATTGCGAAAACCAACTATATTCTAGAATATTCAGCGGCTTTAAATAAAGATAATTTTTACGCGACTCAATTTCATCCAGAAAAATCAGCTGGAATTGGAGAACAGATTTTGAAGAACTTTTTGTCTTTATAGTTTGTCAGTTATGAAGTGATAAGGTTATTAAGTTGTAAAATTTTATGTTCAAAAGTTAATCCCCATTAATTGAAGAACACAATAACTAAAAAACTTACAAACATAATAATTGAAACACTTAAAAACACAATAACTTAAACACTTAAAAACATAATAACTGAAACACTTAAAAACATAAACACTTAAAATTTAAAGAAATGAGAATCATCCCAGCTATAGATATTATCGACGGAAAATGCGTTCGATTATCACAAGGCGATTACGATACAAAAAAAATATACAACGAAAACCCATTAGAAGTGGCGAAAGAATTCGAAGATTACGGAATCGAATATTTACACTTAGTGGATTTAGATGGAGCCAAATCAAAGCAAATCATCAACTATAAAACATTAGAATTAATTGCTTCTAAAACCAATTTAAAAGTGGATTTTGGTGGTGGAATTAAAGCTAATGATGATATCAG
Source organism: Empedobacter sp. 225-1 (assembly GCF_030328185.1). Taxonomy (NCBI): domain Bacteria; kingdom Pseudomonadati; phylum Bacteroidota; class Flavobacteriia; order Flavobacteriales; family Weeksellaceae; genus Empedobacter; species Empedobacter sp. 225-1. The sequence continues at coordinate 65,366 of NZ_JACALO010000011.1, forward strand.
AATTGCTTTTGAATGTGGTGCGAATCAAATTACAGGTGGAAGTATTGCCGTTCAAAATCCGACGTTATTTCAAGAATGGATTGCGCAATACGGAAGCGAAAAAATCATTTTAGGAGCAGATGCTAAAGATCGTAAAATTGCGACGCACGGTTGGTTAGAAACTTCTGAATTAGATGTAATTGATTTTATCCAAGAATACAAAGCAAAAGGAATTGATTATGTAATTTGTACAGACATCGCAAAAGATGGTATGTTACAAGGAACATCAAACGACTTGTATGCAGAAATTTTAGCTGCTGCAGACGTTAAATTAATTGCATCTGGAGGCGTTTCTTCCATCGACGATTTAATTAAAGTAAAAGAATTAGGTTGCGAAGGAGCGATTTTAGGAAAGGCAATTTACGAAGGTCGTATTCAGTTAAAGGATTTGGTACAGTTTATCGGTTAGAAAGTGGTAAAGGGGGTAAGTTGGTAAGTTTTTAGGTTTTGAAACTAAACCACTTAATCTCTTAATCACCTAGTCACTTAAACACATAAAAACCTTAGAACGTGTTAAAAAAAAGAATCATCCCCTGTCTCGACATTAAAGATGGAAGAACAGTAAAAGGAGTTAATTTCGAAGGATTACGCGATGCGGGAGATCCGGTGGAATTAGCCAAGAAATATGTAGAAGAAGGCGCTGACGAATTGGTATTTTTGGATATTACAGCGACGCTTGAGAAACGCAAAACCTTAGCTGAAATGGTCGAAAAAATTGCGGCAGCGATTAATATTCCATTTACGGTGGGTGGCGGAATCAATTCGGTAGAAGATGCTTCGGCTGTAATTCAAGCAGGTGCGGATAAAGTTTCTGTGAATTCTTCTGCGGTAAAAAATCCTCAATTGGTGGCTGATTTAGCCTCTCGTTTTGGATCCCAATGTGTGGTGGTCGCAGTAGATACTCGCGACGTCAATGGAACGCAAAAAGTGTTTGTCAGCGGTGGAAAAATTGAAACCGAGTGGAAAACATTAGATTGGGTAAAGAAAGTGGAAGAACTAGGAGCTGGTGAAATTCTACTAACCTCAATGGATGGTGACGGAACAAAAACAGGTTTCAAAATAGATATTACGAAAGCGGTGGCTGATGCTGTAAATCTACCGGTGATTGCTTCGGGAGGAGCTGGAAAAATAGAACATTTTACAGAAGTTTTTACCCAAACAAAAGCAAGTGGCGCTTTGGCTGCAAGTATTTTTCATTTTGGTGAAGTTCCAATACCTATGCTTAAAAATTATTTAAAAGAACAAAATATACCGATACGATGAATATCGATTTCACAAAAAGTAATGATGGATTAGTTCCAGTTATTATTCAAAATTACCTAAACAATCAAGTGTTGATGTTAGGTTATATGAACGAAGAAGCGTTTAACAAAACACAAGAAAGTGGGAAAGTTACTTTCTTCTCACGTTCAAAAAACAGATTATGGACAAAAGGCGAAGAATCGGGAAACTTCCTTGAAGTAAAATCGATTGCAATTGATTGTGATAACGACACAATTCTAATCAAAGCAAAACCATATGGACCAACGTGTCATACAGGTTCTACAACGTGTTTCAACGAAATTTCGAATCGTGGATTTGTTTATGAATTAGAACAAACGATTAACGATCGAATCGATTTAGCAGAAGATAAAGATTCGTACACCTATAAGTTATACAATAAAGGAATCAATAAAGTGGCGCAGAAAGTCGGAGAAGAAGCCGTAGAAATTGTTATCGAAGCGAAAGACAATAACGACGATTTATTCTTAGGTGAAGCTGCCGATTTGATGTATCACTATTTGATTTTACTAAAAGCGAAAGGATTCAAATTAGAAGACGTGGAAAACGTTTTAAAATCAAGAGAAAATGGTCCAAGACGACCGGAATAAATTAGAAAAAACCTCATCTATCAGGATGAGGTTTTTTTATGAAAATATTTTGAATGGATTTTCCCATGTAATATCTATGGAAGCATAATGTGTGCTATGCGTAGCATTTTTTTCAATTAAATTATTCATATATCCTAAACTGATAGCCAACGGAGTGTTCTGTGGTCTAAAAGTATAAAACAAGGTAAAACGTGATTCTTTATATTTAAAACGACTCCATTCCTTGGATAAATTATGTTTATTCGTTGCAAAAAGAATTTCTGCACCTCCTGTAATCGTATGATGATTTTCTAAATCAATCGGAACTGAAATTTGTGATTTTAAACGAGAACGCAATTGTATAGGTTCATCCGTATTTTTCCAGTGATGATCGACAAATTTACGAGCTTCTTGTCGTACCGTTTGTGTTAATTTGACTTTCCCTATTGAAGTAGAATACGCCACACGTCCATAAATTCTCATTTCATTTTGTGTCGATATGTTTTCGATATCATCATCCATCGAATATTCCATTTGTTTACGATAACTTAAGGCATAAGACACTTTCCAATGTTTATCCAATTGGTGATAAAATTCTTGATTTATCACAATGATTGCTGGCTTTGATGTAATGTTGTAATTCTCTTCATCACTCTTTAAACCTAATCCAACATACGTCATTGATTCTATCTTTTCATTCAGATCTTGTTTCATTCCTAATGCGAACCAACTTGCACCATTGGTATCGCCCAAACCAGGAGGAGAAACTTGTGCATTGATGCAAATGGAAAAAAGAAGAAAACTTAAGAATGATATATATTTCATGGTAGTCGTTTGAATATGATACGTCAAAAGTAAAATGCAAATCTGTAACGAAATAGGAATCCTTTACTTATTTGAATAAAAATTTACATTTTTTTTCAAAACAGATTCATTCAATTCTTGTTAAGAGGATTCAATTATAAATTCTCCAAATTCATTTTAAATGATAAATGATATTTAGCACCTTCACATAATTTTAATTTTAAAATTTAGAATTATTATAAATAAAGTCTTACTTTTGACATCAAATTAAAATTGGTCTAAATAATAATAGATAAGATAAACGCTAGATATGAAAAAGTTATTCATCACAGTTGCCGTATTAATCGCTTCTTTTTTACAAGCGCAAACCAACACTTTAATGGATGCAGGTTTTTGGAAAAACAAACCATCAGTTGAAACTGTAAAAGCAGAAATTGGAAAAGGAAACAGTCCTTCGCAGCAAAATGCAGGATTTTTTGATCCTGTGGTGATAGCGATAAATAATAAAGCAGATTTTGATGTTTTAAAATTTTTAATTGAACAAGATGGAAATGCTGTGGATAAAAAAACACACCATTCTCGCATTTATTTGCAATGGGCTGCTGCAGCTGGAAATCTTGAATTAGTCAATTATTTAATCGCAAAAGGTTCTGATGTTCACTACAAAGACAGCCACGGTGATGATGTGATTACATACGCAGCAAGTGCTGGAAACAAGAATTTAGCGGTTTATGATGCCTTAATCAAAGCAGGTGCTAATCCTAAAGTAAAAAACGAGGATGGTACAAACATCATTATGGAGTCTATCGCAAATGATACGGATTTAAAAATTGCAGAATACTTTGTTTCTAAAGGTATTTCATTAACGGAGAAAGATAAATTCGGACGTACAGTAGCTGACTATTCTACGAAAGTTGGAAATTTAGAAATCTTAGATTTATTAGCTGCTAAAGGTGTAAAACCTACAGATCAAGCTTTATTTTTCGCAGCGCAAGGCTCTAGAATGAAAGAAAATGGAGTCGAAATTTTCAAAACTTTAGTTGAAAAATATAAATTAAATCCAAAAGCTCTAAACCCTCAAGGACAATCATTATTACACGCCTTATCTCGTCGTGGAAATTCAGAAATCATCAATTATGTAATTTCGAAAGGAGCTGATGTTAAAGTAGTAGATAAAGCAGGCAACACCGCATTAATGGTGGCTGCTGCCGGAAAAAACACCGATTTAATCAATTTATTCTTATCAAAATCTAACAATGTTAATGCTGTAAACTCTAATGGAGAATCGGCTTTGACAAAGGCGGTAGCATCTGGAACTCCTGAAATCGTAACTTTATTAATCGATAAAGGTGCAAAAACGGATATCAAGGATAAAGAAGGTAATAATTTAGCATCATATTGGTTCAATTTTTTCAAACCAAATGATGAAACATTTGCACAAAAACAAGAAATATTAGCAAAGGCGAAGATAGATTTTAAAGCCACTCAACAAAAAGGTTCGACATTATTGCATTTAGCCGTAGATAAAGGTGATAACGCTTTAGTAAAGAAAGCAATTGAATTAGGAGTAAATATTAATGCACAAGACGAAGACGGGAATACAGCTTTACATAAAGCAGCTTTAATTGCTAAAGATGATCAAATCTTAAAAACTTTAATTGGTGCGGGTGCTCAAAAAAATTTAAAAACAGAATTTGAAGAAACAGCTTACGAATTAGCTGCTCAAAACGAATTCTTGAAGAAAAATAATGTATCGATTGACTTCTTAAAATAATACAGAAAATGAAATTTAACGTCATAAAAAAATTATTCAGCGTCGTAGTTATACTAATGGCTACTGCCACTTTCGCTCAAACAACGAAGTATAAAACAATGATTCAGATGGAGAATTATACAGGTAAGGAAGCTTACATTGTAATTTCTTTGATTAATCCAAAAGGACAATATGAGAAAACGTTAGGAGTTTTAGGAAAAGATAATGAATGGTATAATACGTTAAAAGAGTGGGATAAATTCAATAAAAAGAAAAAAGAAAAATTAAACGGAATTACAGGAGCTTCTGTGGCAGGTGGCGCAAGAGCAACACGTGTGATCGAATTTGATACAGCGAAATTAAATAAAGGGTATAAAATCCGTTTTGAATCTGCTGTTGAAACACAAAAGTACGTGGTAAAAGATGCTGAAATTGCATTAACATCTGCGGCATTAGACAATAAAGCAGGAATTAAAGGAACAGAATACATTAAAGCCGTACGTTTTATTAAAGTTCAGTAAAATGATCCTATCGATTTGGAGGTATGCCCATTTGGCATTAGCCTTTATATCATCAGCTTTTCTTTTAATCCTTTCCACGACAGGAGTAATTTTAGCGGTTGATGCCATCAATGAGAAATCTCCGGCCTACAAAGTCGAAAATTTTGAAAATATTACACTCGCGCAGGTTCTTCCGACATTGCGCGAGAATTATTTTGAAATTATCGAAATAAAAGTTGATAACAACGATTTTGTAACGATTGATGCTATGGACGAAGATGGGAATCCTATTCAATCTTACATCGATCCCCATACAGGAAAAAACATTGGAGAAATCGTTCCGAAAAGTGATTTCATCAATTGGACCACTGCCCTACACCGCTCATTATTTTTAAAAGAAACAGGACGCGCCATTGTGGGTATCGTTTCCTTTATCTTATTTTTAATTTCAGTGACTGGATTAATCTTAGTGATTCAACGCCAAAACGGAATTTTAAATTTCTTTACAAAAGTCAATAAAGACTCATTTGCCCAATATTTTCATGTGGCAACCGGACGTTGGTTGTTAATTCCTATTGTGATCATTGGATTAACAGGAACATTCATTTTCTTGGCACGATTAGAACCTTTAGTAGGCCAACCAACAGAAGTGGAACACCCCATCAAAGAAAATTTACCTGCCAAAGAGTTAAGCGAAATCAAATTCTTCCAAAACACAAAATTAAGTAGTGTAGAACGAATCGAATTTCCTTTTATTCCAGATGATGAAGCTGAACCATTTGTTGTTCATTTAAGAAAGAAAAGTGTAACAATCAATCAAGTGAATGGTGAAATTATGACTGAATCATTCCATCCGTATTCAGCTGTCGTGGAAAAATTCAATATCGATTTACACACAGGTCGTACCAATGTCATTTGGGCTGCAATTTTAGGAATCGCATCACTTAATATTTTATTCTTTATTTGGACAGGATTTGCCATTACCTTAAAACGTACACGTACGAAAATCGGAAAGAATAAATTCAAGGCTAATGAAGCTGAAATTGTAGTTTTAGTGGGTTCTGAAAATGGTTCAACAGTTGGTTTTGCGAATAAAATTCATCAACAATTTTTAGCCAACGGAAAGAAATCCTTCATGGTTCAAATGAATCAATATGAAACGTATCCTAATGCTGAACATATCGTGGTTTTTACTTCCACTTATGGAATTGGAGATGCGCCCGCGAATGCCAAGAAATTTGAAGAATTAATTACTCAATATCCTCAACTACAAAAGGTTAAATTCTCAGTCGTAGGATTTGGTTCAAGAGCTTACTCCGATTATTGTGGCTACGCGGTGAAAGTGGATCAATGGTTCGAAAAACAATCGTGGGCAACACGTTTATTGGATTTAAAAACCATCAACGATAAATCTCCAGAAGAATTTACAAATTGGGTGATTGCTTACAAAGAGGCTATGGATATTCCGTTAGCCACAACGCCAGCCATGTATGTGGGGAAAGCACCAAAATTAAAAGATTTAAAGGTGATTTCTTCGACACAAATTACCGATGAAGATGCCACTTTTACAGTAGTTTTAGATGCAAAACAGAAGTTTAAATCAGGCGATTTATTGGCTATTTATCCAGCGAATGATCATCGTGAGCGTTTGTATTCGATTGGTAAAGTCGAGAATAAATTACAACTTATTGTGAAGTTACATGAATTTGGATTAGGTTCTCAATATTTACACAACCTAAAAGAAAATTCAATTATAAAAGTAAGAATTGTTAAGAACAAAGCGTTTCATTTTCCTAAAAAAGCATCTCAAGTCATTATGATTGCAAATGGAACAGGTATTGCGCCTTTTCTTGGAATGATTGATGAGAACAAAAATAATGTTGAAACACATTTGTACACCGGTTTTCGACATTTAAATCCTACCACAAAAGGATATCAAGATTTTGCAAAAAAACAAATTGAAAAAAATCATTTAACAAGCTATCACAACGCTTTTTCTCGTGAAGAAAACAAACAATATGTAATGGATTTAGTTCATCGAGATGCTAAGTTTTTTGCAGAAACCTTACAAAACAAAGGGATTATTATGGTTTGTGGGGCTTTAGCCATGCAACATGATGTAGAAAAGGTGTTAGAGGAAATTTGTCAAGAGCATTTAAATAAATCATTTGAAGAATTTAAAGCAAACGGACAATTTTTGACGGATTGTTATTAGAATTTGTTCCGTTTTATTTCTCCATAATTTTGAAAAATTTTATCGAATACTTCAAACACTCGAAATAACGTTTAAGTTTCTTCAGTTCAAGTAATTCTGACAAGAATTATATCGAGAACTAAGACGAAATTTTAAACTATTTTTACTTTTCCTAATACAACATAAATGAAAAATACATTTCTAAAAAATATATTCACTTTTATACTATTGTATGCTCTAATTCCGACGAATGCTCAAACGGTCGGAGTTAGAGACACAATTTTGATGGGAAGTCGTTTTCAAATTACTTTGGTTGATAAAGATTCTATTTCTGCCGAAAAAAATATTAACAAAGCAATTGATGAAATGATTAGAATCGAAGAATTAATTTCAGATTGGAAACCAACTTCACAGGTTTCTCAAGTCAATCAAAATGCAGGAATCAAACCAATAAAAGTTGATCGAGAAGTTTTTGAATTGACAAAAAGAGCAATTTATTTTTCTCAACTTACCAATGGAGCTTTTGATATTAGTTTTGCAGCAATGGACAAAGTTTGGAAATTTGATGGCACGATGGAAGAAATTCCAACAGAAAATGAAATCAAAAAAGCGATTGAAAAAGTTGGTTATCAAAACATCTTACTTGATGAAAAAAATTCGACTATTTTCTTAAAAAAAGCTGGAATGAAAATCGGTTTTGGATCAACAGGAAAGGGCTATGCAGCACAAAAAGCGCGAACTTATATGCAAAATTTAGGAATACAAGCTGGTATTATAGATGCTTCTGGTGATATGACAACTTGGGGAAATCAACCAAATGGTGAACCTTGGAAAATTGGAATTACAAACCCGTTCAAACGCTTTAAAATGGCAGATATTTTAGTTATGAAAAATGCTGCTGTTACTACATCTGGCGATTACGAAAAATTTATTTTAATTGACGGAATTCGTTATTCACATATCATCAATCCCAAAACTGGTTATCCTTCTACAGGCTTAACAAGCGTTACGGTTATTGGTCCTGATACTGAAATGTGCAATGGTTTCAGTACTTCAATCATGGTTTTAGGAAAAGAAAAAGGTTTAGAATTGATCAATCAACAAAAAGACTACGCTGCACTTTTAATTACAGACAAAGGAAAAATTATTCGTTCTAAAAATTACAAGAAAATAAAACAGAGTCTTGGGAAATAAAATTTACAAATTCACTTTTTAAAATTAATATTTTAACCTAAATATTTTGATGTAAAATAAAGTGTAAGTAAAATTATTAAGAATAATTATCTTTATGCAGATTTTAACTTAAATTGTATGATTACTAATTCAATCTTAAAAAATGTTTATTATAATTTTATGAAAATCGGATTAATTACTTTGTCTGCAATTATGATTTTTATAGCTGGTAAAACATTTGGAGCTTTTATAAAATTATACATAATTTAAAATCTTCTTTTAGATTTTTTTTTATTTATAAAATATTTATATCATTGCTTTTACTTTAAAGAAATGAAAAAAAATGGTTACTAAAATCTCTAAATTTATATCTTCTGCAATTTTACTATTATTAATTTATTTTAATTTTAGTGAAAATTTATATATAGTAATCTTAATTATTTCTTTCATCTTCATTTTTAAAAAAATCACGCATAAAAAAGATTATTTATAGTCTATTGAAAAAAAACTAAAACACTTCTTTGTCTAAAATAGATTTAGTTTTCCTGTACAGCAAATTACTTATCTTCTTAAAAAAAATCATCCCATTTGTAATTCGTGTTACACTTCATTTTAAATAAAAATTCGAAATTGCATCAAAATATTAAACGCCATGTTCAAGTTATAAGTGCAACTGGCCGAGTAGATTTTAGTTTTTCGATAGGGCTAATATAGCCAAACTTTCTTACTCTTCTATTGTTAATTAATTTTTCTATTT